>NZ_JAGSSY010000006.1 GCF_018145655.1 Campylobacter anatolicus | reverse complement strand
AAAGATATTTAGTTTTTTATCTAACTCTACTTTCCAAAGAAAGCCTGAGTTAAATATGGCTCAATCGATCACTTGTTTAGATTTCAAAGATTGACTAATAGTTTAACATTGTTAAGTTAAAGAACAAAACGCTTTTCTATAAAGCGGAAATTGAATTATATAGAAAAAATACTTAATTTTAAATAAAATATATAAAATTTATCTGCGTTTTTTTGTAATATTCTTTAAAAAATACCAAATTCCACCTAAAATACTAAGCATTATGATAGGCATAATGTATCCATGTGAGTCCATATAATCACTCACTTTGATAAAAAACTCACCAGCATAATAGCTAAGCATACCAATAATAACAGCCCACCCAATAGATGCCACCACATTTATCACGATAAATTTATAAAATGAGTAACTAGTAAGTCCTATTGCCACTGGCACAATAGTCTTTAGCCCATATATAAATTTTTTAAAAAATATTATCTTATCGCCATATCGCTTCATTAAAATATGCGAATATGCGAGTTTTCTACGATGCGGTCTAATGTATGACAAAAAAGCACTTTTGTTGTATCTACTTAGGTAAAAAAGTAATGTATCACCAAGTGCGTTTGAAACTGTTGCTATGGCTATACTTGCACCTATATCCATTTTACCAGCATAGCTTAGTACTCCAGCTGCAATGAGTGCAACCATACCACCACCCAAAGTGTATAAAAACAAAATGATATAACCATACGTTGAGAGTGAATTAAGCGTATCTTGCATCATTCTGCTCTTAAAATTTAGAAGTAGCGTTTATTAACTGCTCGTAAGCGTAACCACTCTGTTTTAAGCTCTCATCTTTTACACTTATGACTGCTCCACCAAAACTAGCCCCAGCGAAAAATCCATCATTTGTTGCATAAGCATAAATATCACTTGAAAATTTAAAATCGCTAATCTTATCTGCTCTGCGTCCGATATTGCCAAATACAAAAGATGCATTGGCGTTTATAGTAAGTTTGGAATTTTTTATATCATTTACTAGACTATCTTTTAGTACAAAAAGAACCAATGAACTATCTTCGTATCCTAACTGAAGCCCCAGGCTTCCGCCACTAATACTGACTGAAACTATCTCGCTTGGAGAGCTCATATCACCTACGATCATCACGCCATCGCCACCCATACCGCCGACGACAAAGCCGACTTTTTTCACACTCGGAAATACAATAATAGCTTTTGAGCTTTGTAAAAGATCTTTTATTGGGGCTTTAGAATTTACTCGCATTGTCGTTACAAACGAATTTGCCGAGCTTAATACCAACTCTTCACTAGCAAACGAAACTACAGTTAAACACAACCAAATAATAAATTTTTTCATCATTTTTCACCCTACTTTGCATAATCAATCGCACGTGTCTCACGTATAACATTTACTTTTATCTCACCAGGATATTGCACTTTATCCTCTATCTCTTGCGCAATCTCTTTTGCTACAAGCACCGCTTCATCGTCATTTATAAGCTTTGCGTTTGCGATGACACGTATCTCACGACCAGCATTTATAGCATAAGCTTGCTTTATGCCATCTTTACTTTTTGCAATATTTTCTATCTCTTCAACGCGCTTTAAAAAGCTCTCTAAAACTTCACGTCTTGCACCAGGACGAGCAGCACTAAGAGTATCTGCCGCACATACTGCAGCACTCTCAATACTCATAGCTTCTTCATGTCCGTGATGGGCATAAATAGCATTTATAACGATAGGATGTTCTTTATATCGTTTGCAAATTTCAGCACCTAAATCAACGTGGCTTCCCTCGTATTCGTGCGTTAAAGCTTTGCCGATATCATGAAGTATACCTGCTCTTTTTGCCAATTTTTCATCTCCGCCAGTCTCAGCTGCTATAATGCCTGCAAGATGAGCCACTTCTAAGCTATGTGCTAGGGCATTTTGTCCGTAACTAGCTCTAAATTTAAGCTTTCCTATAAGCTTTACAATCTCTGGATGAATTTTATTTATACCTAAGTCTATAAGGATATTTTCACCCTCTTCTTGAATGCTTTGCTCAAACTCCTCTGTTACTTTTTTATGCAAATCCTCTATACGAGCTGGTTGTATGCGACCATCATCTACTAAAAGTTCAATAACACGTGTAGCTATCGCACGGCGGTATAGATTAAAGCTACTTAGTATGATTGCATGTGGCGTATCATCAATGATAATATCAACGCCAAGTACCATCTCAAGAGTCTTTATATTACGTCCCTCTTTGCCTATTATACGACCTTTTAATTCATCGTTTTTGATGTTTACAACATTTATTAGACGCTCGGCAGCAAATTCACCAGCAAAACGTGAAGTCGCTTGAGCCAGGATGTAATTCACTCTTTTTTTGCTCTCACGCCTAGCCTCCTCTTCGTGTTTTCTTACGATGTGAGCGATATCCGCACGAGACTTCTCTTCTACTTTTTTAAGCACTAGCTCACGTGCCTCTTCTTCTGTAAGTCCAGCCGCATGTTCTAAAACTTTTAACGCCTCTTGGACTTTATTTTGATAGGTAGCTTTTAATTTTAATCCCTCTTCATAAGTTAGTCTTGCTTCACTTCTATCTCGCTCGAGATTATTTTTATTTTCATTTAAAATTTCTTGCTCATTTAGCAAAATTTGCTCTTTTTTATTTAGCTCATCAAATTTTTGATTATATTCTTTTTGTAGTTTTGTAGTTTTATCGTCATAGCGTTTTTTTGCTTCAAACTCGGCTTCTTGCACTGAAATTTTTGAGTTTTTAAGTGTTAATTCAGCCTCATACTCTATCGCCTTTGCCTTTGCCTTTGCCTGCTCTAAAAAGATATTATAATTTGCATCATTTATCTTTTTTGCATACGCATACCCTGCTCCAACGCCCACCACACCGGCTCCTAAGCCTATTAAAACTTCTATCATATATTCCTCGTTTAATATAATTTTGTCTAGGAGTTATATAAAATTCGCCACAAACATCGTGCTCTTGCGTAATTATTTGTTCGATATAAAAATCTTTTGCCTGAACAAAAACTATCATCTTTGGGCGATATGGCAACGAACTAAAAAATCTATCATAAAAACCTTTGCCGTGCCCTACTCTAGCCATAGCCCCATCAACTCCAAGAACTGGAACTACTGCCATATCTAGTCGCACATCACTTCGCTTTATGCCAAGCGGTTGTTTAACATTGAATTTAGAAACTAAAAATGGCATTCGTAATCTTACCATTTTTAAGCTAAGTCCTACCATAAAAGGGGCAAAAAACTGACATTTTTTTGATAGTTTTCGCTTTATTTTACACACATCAACCTCATATTTAAGTGGTATGTATAGTAAAATTTTATGTGAATTGCTAAATTTGATAAGTCGCTCAAGAGTGTTTAAAATACTGTAATTGCTACACTTTGCACTATTTTTAGTAGATCTTTTTATAGTTTTAAGGGCAACTTTTCTAAATTCTTTTTTATCTAGTTTAACACTCATTTTATTAATCTTTTGTATAATTTTCTAAAAATCTTAAAAAGGAAAATATTATGAAATTTAAATTGAGCATTATAACATTTTTATGTCTAATTACCCTCGTTGGATGCGATAAAAATAGTGAAAACTCACAAAATTTTGACACAAGCAAGAGCGAAAATCAAAATCTAACAGAAAGCAACACGATACAAGCAAAAAAAAATGAGATTCAAAATAAAAAATTTGAACTAACGCTTTTAAATGGTAAAAAGGTAGCACTGCAACAAAATGGCGATAATTTTGATATAAACTATGAAGGTGACACCGAAAAAAAGGCGACTTTATTTGTATTTTTCGCGACTTGGTGTCCACCGTGCAAAGCTGAGATACCGCACCTAAACAATCTAAGTGAAAAATTTAAAGAGGATTTAAATATCATTGCAATATTACTCGAAAATAAAAGTGATGCAGAGATATTGGAATTTGCTAAAACCTATAATATAAAATATGACATTTCAGTCGGTGATGCAAACTATATACTAGAAAAAGCTGTCGGTGGCGTAGATGGATTGCCATCATCTATAATGTATAATGTTAAAGGCGAATACGTCATAGGTTATAAAGGCTTAGTTCCTGAGGAGATGCTAGAAAGCGATATTTTAAAGGCAATAAAATGATAGACCTTATCAAAAGAGGATTTGAACGCACCTTTGGGGCAATGACAGGAGTAAAAACTTCTAAAAATATAAGCAAAGAAATTTTAGAAGAAATTTTACTAGAAGCAGATGTACCATATGAGATTATCGAAGAGATCATCTACTATCTACCGCCACAAAACGAAGTCAAACGCGATGACTTACGTCGTGTGATGAGTAGCTACTTCATCTACGAAAAAGAACGGATTATAGAGCCAGACAAGCCATTTGTTGATCTTATTTTAGGCGTAAATGGGGCAGGCAAAACTACAACTATCGCAAAAATAGCAAATTTATATAAAATAAATGGCAAGAGCGTGATACTAGGAGCTTGTGATACATTTCGTGCAGGAGCGATAGAGCAGCTTCGCCAATGGTCAATAAGACTAAACGTGCCGATAGTATCCACCCAACAAGGACATGACCCTTCTGCTGTCGCATTTGACACTATTAGTTCTGCTCTTGCAAAGGGGATAGACTGCGTCATACTCGATACTGCAGGGCGTCTGCAAAATCAGACAAATTTAGCAAATGAGCTAAGCAAAATCGTGCGAATAAGTCAAAAGGCTTATGAAAAAGCTCCACATAGAAAAATTTTAATCTTAGATGGCACACAAGGAAATGCTGGTGTCGCACAGGCAAAAGCGTTTAACGATATAGTTAGCCTTGATGGGGTCATTATCACGAAGCTTGATGGCACACCAAAGGGTGGTGCATTATTTGGTGTGGCTCGTGAGCTTGAGCTACCGATACTTTATATCGGTGTTGGTGAAAGCATAGACGATCTGGTTAAGTTTAACCCAGATGAGTTTTTAGATAATTTGGTTGATGAAATTTATAAATAAAAAACTAAATGAACGCGAAGCGTCCTTTGGTTTAGTTCTTGGTTGCATACTTTTTGGGCTTGGTAGTGTTATTGTAGCAAAGATCTCTCTTGGTGCTTACTCTGTAGCATTTTGGAGACTTTTTATCGCTGGAATTATATTTTTCATCATTATGAAATTAAGATACAAATCCTTACCACACTCTAAAAAAGTAATATTCCTAGCCCTACTTTCAGGCGTATTCTTAGCATATGACCTAGCACTTTGGCACGAGAGTATTTATGCCATAGGTCCTGGTATTTCGACTCTTTTAAATAGTTTACAAATTTTCTGACTTACATTCATAGGTGTCATTATCTTAAAAGAGAGGCTTAGTAAATTTAGTGTGTTTGCCTTATTTTTGGCATTTTTTGGCATAACTTTAATAGCCCTACCAGAATTTAAAACCAATATTAATGCCAGCTGGGGCTTTATAAGCGGTATTGTTTCTGGTATATTTTTATCACTATCTATGCTTTGCATAAAAAAGATAGGAGAGCACGAAAAGACAAATATTTTTTCACTTATGTTTTTGCTTAGTTTTGGCGGTGCGATATCGCTTTTGCCAATAGCCATCGCTATTAACTCACACCGATTTTTCCCACAAAATTTTACTGAAATTTCACTTGTTTTTATTTATGGTTCAGTTATGCAGTGCATAGCGTGGGGACTTATCGCTTACTCGGTGCCTCTTATATCACTTAGCTTAACTGGAATTTTGCTACTAAGTGAACCTATCGCTGCACTTTTTATAGACGCATTTTTACTAGCTAAACTTATAAGTTTAGCTCAGTGGATTGGTGCTGGCATTACGATGTTTGCGATATATTTGGGAGTTTTAAAAAGATAAAAAAGCAAGTGCCACTCAAATATAGAGTGGCAAAATAAATTTAATAGCTTCCCTCTTTTTTATCAAGCACAAAATAATACACATAACTTAACGCAAAAGCCACTATACTAGGCACAATCCAGCCAAGCATAGAGTCATAAAACGGAAAAGTTTTGATAAAATTTGTCAAAAGTGGGATATTTACACCTATGATATCAAGTCCATTTACTATACCGATAATCACGCAAGTATAGACACACGCACGGTAAATTATCTTGTTTGAATCTATTAAATGATTTATCAAAGATAAAATAACTAATATAATAGCTACAGGATATATAGCAACCAGCACTGGAATACTACCTTTTATAATGGTTGTAAGTCCAAAATTTGCTACACCAAAGCCGATAACACACCATAAAATAACCCACACTTTATATCTTACTCTGCCATTAGTTAGCTCTACAAAATACTCGCCAGCCGAGGTAATAAGTCCCAAAGTTGTGGTTAAACACGCTAGGAAAAACGCGGAGCCAAGTATTATTACACCTGCACCACCAAAGTAATGGTCGCTTATACGAGATAGCAATTCAGCACCATTTATAGCAGTGTCTTTAAACAAACTAGCTGAGGTCGCACCCAAATAGCCAAGCATAAGATATATAAGCATAAGAATGATGCCAGCCATTATACCAGCTTTTATAGTTGAGCCAACTAAATGATCCTCATCTTTTATACCGACCGCTCTTATGGCATTTATAACAATGATGCCAAACGCCAAAGACGCCAAAGTATCCATAGTCTGATACCCCTCCACAAAGCCCTTTGCCGCAGGGTGTGCAGCATAATCTCCAGTAGCAGCAACAAACTCACCTATTGGAAATAAAAATCCAGCACCAAATAGCAATAAGATAAGCACTAAAAGTATAGGGGTTAGGTATCTACCAAGAAGTTTTACCAAACGAGATGGGTTCATACAAAGATAATAATTTAACGCAAAATAAAGTGCAGAATATACCATAAGATAAATTTGAAGATTGTCTAAATTTATAAATGGCTTAATCGCTATATCAAATGGCATATTTGCCGCTCTTGGTATCGCAAAAAGTGGTCCAATAGTAAGGTATAAAAGCACGATAAATACTATCGCAAATATAGGATCTACGCGATCTACAAGATTTCTAAGACCCTTTGCACGAGCTATGCCAGCCACGCCTAGCACTGGTATAAGCACTGCAGTTGCACAGAAAAACAAGATAGCGATATAAAAGTGATCGCCAGCTTCTTTACCTAAATTTGGCGGAAATATAAAGTTACCCGCACCAAAATACATCGCAAAAAGCGTAAGGGAGATAGTCATAAACTGACTTCTGCTTAGTTTGTTTTCTCTCATAATATCTCCAAATTAAAAAGATTTGGTGATTATATTTAAATAAGTTTAAATTTTTATTGATTTGTATGTTTTTTGCAAATATTTTATAAATTTTTTATTTTAATGTTTCATTTTGTAGGTATTTTTAAATTTTTACACCATTTATCAAACTAAATTTAATCAAATTTAAAATATAATCGCTTAAAAAGGATGAAAAATGGCAAAGACAA
The DNA here is from genome assembly GCF_018145655.1 of Campylobacter anatolicus. Classification (NCBI taxonomy): domain Bacteria; kingdom Pseudomonadati; phylum Campylobacterota; class Epsilonproteobacteria; order Campylobacterales; family Campylobacteraceae; genus Campylobacter; species Campylobacter anatolicus. The sequence continues at coordinate 67,703 of NZ_JAGSSY010000006.1, read as the reverse complement.
AGAGTATTTTTGAATGTCAAGCGTGTGGCAACCAACAGAGCAAATGGGTCGGCAAATGCCCAGAATGCGGTGCATGGGATAGCTTTGTAGAGCTAAATGAGACACAGATAAAAATCAATCAAGAAATAGCTAAAATTTCAACTCAACCAAGCCATGCGGTCAGTATTGATAAAGTACAGGTTGAGAGCATAAGACGCTTTAGCACAAGAGATACAGAGCTTGATCTAGTCCTTGGCGGTGGCGTAGTAGATGGTTCTATCGTGCTAATCGGCGGTAGTCCTGGCATCGGTAAATCAACTCTGCTTTTAAAAATCGCTTCAAATTTAGCCAAAGAAAAATACAAAACACTATATGTAAGTGGCGAAGAGAGTGCGTCACAGATAAAACTACGAGCCGACAGACTAGGAGCTGTGGATAAAAATTTATACCTTTTAACTGAAATTTGCCTTGAAAATATAATCACAGAAGTAAAAAAAAATGATTATAAATTTCTAATCATTGACTCCATTCAGACACTTTATTCAAACGATATAAGCTCAGCTCCAGGCTCAGTTTCTCAGGTAAGAGAGATCACGTTTGAGCTTATGCGTTTGGCAAAGGATAACGATATTACGATTTTTATCATCGGGCACATCACAAAAGAAGGCTCAATTGCTGGTCCAAGAGTACTGGAACATATGGTGGATGTGGTGCTTTACTTTGAAGGAGATGCAAGTCGTGAGCTACGAATACTGCGTGGTTTTAAAAACCGCTTCGGATCAACAAGCGAAGTGGGAATCTTTGAGATGAGTCAAAGAGGACTAGTAAGTGCAAATGAAATTTCTAGCAAATTTTTTACACGAGGTGAGGCGATAAGCGGTAGTGCGATCACTATAATAATGGAAGGCTCACGTGCTTTAAGTATAGAAATTCAAGCACTTGTATGCGAAAGTGCCTATCCAAAACGCAGTTGCACTGGATATGATAAAAATCGCCTTGATATGCTCTTAGCCCTGCTTGAGCGTAAAGTAGAGCTACCACTTGGGCATTATGATGTTTTCATAAATGTTTCAGGTGGCGTTAAAGTAACTGAAACTGCTGCCGATCTTGCCGTAATGGCTGCTATTGTAAGTAGCTTTAAAAATCGCCCTATCAGCAAGGATAGTATCTTTATAGGTGAGCTTAGTTTAAACGGAGAAATACGTGAAGTTTTTAACCTAGATCAGCGTTTAAAAGAGGCAAAAACGCAAAAATTTAAAAATGCTATCATACCAAACAAGCCACTTGAAAGTAGTGGATTAAAGTGCTTTTATGCAAAAAATATCGTGCAGGTTTTAGAGTGGATGTGAGCTGATTGTTGTTTTTAAAGATTGTTTTTAAATTTGTCTTTAGGACAAATTAGTATTTACACAAGCGATAAATTTATTTTATCTGCGTAAGTATTGTGCTATTTGTTTTCTGGTTTAATATAAGTGTAAAAAATATAAAAACTACTTTAGGCGAGATTTTTAGAAAAAGTTTAAAAGATTTTACCAAATTTAAAATACATTTTTTTCAAGTATCACCGCTGCAATAGCAAACCCACTATCATGACTTATACTAAGTGATGCGTTTTTTATACTAAATTTCTTATAAATTTTATCACTAAATTTAATAACAGGAGCATTTTTGACATCCTTGCTAATCATAATGTCAAAAAAACTACACTCAGTGCTAATGCCAACACCAAGTGCTTTACTAGCAGCTTCTTTTGCCGCCCAAAGCCCAGCCAAACTCGCATCGCTTTTAGCCAAGACTATCTCATCGTGGCTTAAAAAGCGTTGCAAAAACGCTTTCGCATATCGCTTTCTAAGCCGTGCTATACGCTCGATACTAATGATGTCAATGCCTATCATTGCACCACAAAGTCAGTAAAGTAGATATTTTTGATATATCCATCACTTAGCACCTCATTTATCTTGCCTACTATCTCATCCTTTAGTCTGTCTTTGCCCTTTGCAGTACTGACCTCTTCATAGGTTTTAGACGATAGTGTGCGAATGATAATATCTCTTAAAAGTGCCTTCTTCTTGTCTAGTTCTGGCGTTAATTGTTCGCTACTTTGCTCCATATCTATCTTTGTTTTAAGGAATCTTGAACCATTTTCGCTAAGCAAATTTACTATAAACTGATCTAGTGGATATATTGGTCCCATATTTGTAAAGTCGCTACTACGTTTTCCATGCTGTTTGGCTGGTGCTGATTGTTGTATTTGTGCCTGTGGTGCGGTATTTGCCATCTGCTCATCTTCTCCGCTTAGCAAAAACATTACTAAACCACCAACTATAAGCAATAATACAAGTATGGCTATAATAATTACTATAAGCACACTTTTGCCACCATTTTTTTTACTTTTGCTCTCTTCAATTTCGTCTGGCATTATCTCTCCTTTGATTTTGGGTATAATTATACAAAAAATTTGTAAAAATGAGAAAATATGATACATAAAACAAATGCAGCTCGGCTTTTAGATAAGCTAAAAATAGCCTATGAACTCATAGAATATCCTGTAGATGAGGATGATCTAAGTGCAATCCACGTTGCAAATTCGACACATCAAAATATAAAACACATATACAAAACAATAGTTTGCGTAAGCGATACAAAAAATTACATCGTCGCGTGTATTCAAGGCGATTTAGAGCTTGATTTAAAGGCGTTGGCTCATATGGCAGATGCTAAACGCTGTGAGCTTATAAATTTACGTGATCTTGAAAAGATAACTGGCTATATACGTGGTGGTTGTTCACCGATTGCAATGAAAAAGGCTTTTGCGACTTTTATCGATAAAAGAGCAAGTGAGCTTGATTATATACTTATAAGTGCCGGGGTGCGTGGAAAGCAGATAAAAATTGCACCAAATGATCTAGCAAGTGCGGTTAATGCGGAGTTTGCCAATATAGCAAGAGAAATTGGTAATAAAATTAGTTCGAACTGATAAATTTTATTTGAGCAAATAAAGGTAAAAATTCATATATTTTTATCAAACTCTACAAATTTAAATCTATCGCCTAAAAAATTTGGATGTGTTAAAAATTTAAGTTGTTTTATGGCATTTTTATATACATTTTCACTGCCATTTTCAAGCACTATCTGCATAATTTCACTGATAGCAAAATCATCTATCAAAACTTCATTTTGCCTTTTAAATTTAACCATTTTAAAGCCATTTTTCTCAAATTCTCGTGCCAAATGTGAAAAACAAACATCATATGTAATATCACTTATACCATAAAAATCCTTTAATTTTTTAATCTCAAAAAGGTTAAAAACATTATGATCTTTATAAACTCTAATACTAAAATCTCCACGCCAAGCCCACTCTCCATAATCAAACGTTATAAATTTAATCCGCCTGGCACATTTAAAAATTTCACTCGCAAATTTACCAAGCCCAAAACAAACTTCACCTTTTTCAAAACCGATTTTTTTTAAATTTAAAGTATCCTTTTTATCCGCCCTACTCCAAATTAAAGCACCATCATTGACAAAAAGCTGTTTTTCACCACCTAAAAGATCAAATACTTCGCACGAAAAGCTGTCAAAAAGTTCATTTGAGATAAAAAACGCTTCATCTGTATAAAATTCGCTCAAATTTGTAAAATGAGTAAAATTTATCTCATCTGCAAAATTTGTTTTAATAGCTTTAAACTGTCGTTTACGTAAAATATCGTGTGGCTCGATAATAATAAATTTTAATGTCTTTAAAAGACTTGGCCTAAGCGTAAAGATACCCTGTATAAAATCTGCCATCATCATACCGTCATTTGCACCGATCTCGACAATAGCACACGTGTCACTAAGCTCTTTACGTTCAATGCATTTTATAAAATAGTTTGCTAAGCTCACACCAAAAAGCCAGCCCACACTTATACTAGTGTAAAAATCACCTTTTTTGCCTATATCCACGCCAAATTTATAATAATTTTGATGAGCCCAGCTCTCAAAAAACTCACTAAATTTAATCATAAATCAGGAAGTTTCCATCCACGATAATACGCCACCATACGCATAATAAGACCAAGTGCAAGTAGTGTCAGCACAAAAGGCAACTCAATATATCCGAAGTAGTGTAACAAAAAGTAACAAAATCCGACAAACATACTAATCGTCCCATAAAGTCCGGTGCGTAAAAACCACGGAATTTCATTTAATAAAATATCACGTAAAATACCACCACCCACGCCGTTGCAAAACGCAATCATAACAACACCAAATACATTATATCCATACTCTAATGCGACCATCGATCCAACTATAGAAAAGCATATAACATCGATAGCATCGGCAAAGATAAATATAAATTTCTTCTCTAATTCCTCACGTTTATGGTGAAATTTCAGAGAATGCGAGATAAAAAGCATAACTATAACTATGCTAATAGGCATATAATTTGTAAATGAATAGACATCTCGTCCCACAAGCACATCTCTAACTATACCACCGCCAAGAGCTGTTAAGAATGCTGCCACAAAAGCACCAAGCCAATCACAATCTTTTTTAACTGCAAATAAAAACCCGCTTAGTGACGCGGATGCGATACCAACATATTCAATAACTAAGATTATATCCATATTTTCACTTTTATAAATTTCTAATATTTTATACTCCATTCGCATAAAAACCAATAAAATTTTTATGTTTTTTAGATTTACTTATAATTAAAGTCAATAATTTTATCCATAACAAGGCTTTTATTGCATTTTCTAAAAGTGTATATTTTTCTCGTTATCCAATTTTTTAAAATAGATATGCTATTAATATCTTTTAGCCATATAATATTTTTGAATTTTTCAACTTAATTTAATACTTGACATATCCATTTTATCTTTATGAATAAAAATTTAAAATGAAAATTATGAGTAAAATTGCAACATTTTGCCTTTGGCTTTTAAATTTTTATTTAGTGTATCAAACACTAATATGTAGTGGTATAGTAATGTAGATAGACCTGATTTAGATGTTAGTCTTAGTGAAAATATCAATAATGACAGTCTGTTTTTATGAACTAGTATAGTTCTTCTACACATATCAATAAACCATCAAAATACTAATTATTGTTACAAAAGTATGCATGATATATAAGATATTTTTTAACAATAGTTTAAAACAAAGCAAATATAAAAAACTGAAAGAAATTTTAAATGAATATTTTTATAAGCTATTTATGGTTTAAAACTAAACCATAAATAGTGAAACGAAGCGTTTTTTAGGGATCGGCGAAAACTGTGTCATATACTCAAAAGCCTCTTCATAATCGCCATCAGTGTATTGAGCTATCTGTTCTATCAACTCATAAAGTTCCTCATCATCCATCGAATCAAAACTTCCGCGATTTTCTAAAACTTCGAGTAAAACAGCGTCTAACTCTAGTTCGTCGTATGTCATATTTTTCCTTTTTAAGTCTTAAAAATTTCGAAACTATACCAAAAAAAACTTATAATCCGCTTTATACAAAAATTTACCTTGCATTAAGCGGTAAAATTATAAAATTTTTATAATAATTATCAAAAAGAGAGAAAATTTGAGAGATTTTGATAAATTTTATAAACATATTTCAGACTTTATGGGTAAGCTATCCCACAAAAATTCATACATAAAAGAGCGAATTTTATCTATTATGTATCTTAGTCAAACGCACCTAAGTGCCAACGAAATACAAGAAAAATTTATGCATTTACATAAAGAAAATATCTCACTTCCAACAATCTACTCACTTCTAAATTTCTTAGATGAATGCGGACTAGCCGATATATATGAGCAAAATGGCATAAAAAAATATGAGCTAAGTTTAAAATCTCATCACGATCATTTAATATGCGAAAAATGTGGCAGAGTGATTGAATTTCATGATGAGATAATAGAGCAAAGACAAGATGAAATTTGTCACAAAATGGAGTTTAACGCTTTAGCCCATACCATGATATTATACGGTATTTGCAACAATTGTGAGCGAAAATAAGGCGTTAAAAATTTATCATTATTTTTATTATTTTGATAACGATAAACAAAAAACTTTAAGTTGTATTTAAGTTATATAATCAGATAATTAAATCAATTTTAAAAAGGAAAAAATGTGGATATAAAAACTCAAACACTAGCAAAAATCGCATCATATTTTAGCATCATTTCAAATACAAATGGTCGTCTAAGGGTACGCGTAAGCTCAAAAATAAAAGAGCTTGATAGCACCATAAACTTAAGTCAGATCGATGAAATGATCGCAAAGATAAATGGTATAAAAAGTGTAAAATTTAATAAAATAATCGGCTCAGTAACGATCGAATACGATCATACAATTTTCTCAAAAGATATGTGGGAAGATCTACTTAAAGGACGAAACCTAGACAAAATTTCTACTGTGATAAATGAGGTAGCCAGGGAGGTTTATTGTGCGTGATGAGCTTTTAAAAGCGGCTTTTTTGAGTGAGTTAAGTGCTCAAGAGCTTTATCAAAGTTTGATTGGCTTTGATAAAATTTTTAATGAAATTTATACTATTAGACAAAATGCAATAGAGCTTATAAAAATGTATGCGAAAAAATATGCTATAAAACTGGATGATAACGCACCAAACGCATTTTTAAAACCTGATAACTTGCAAGACGCACTAATCTCAGCCCTAAACTATGAAATTCAAATTTGTAAAATGTATGAGGGCTTTACAGATGAACTAAATGACGAGGAGCTAAAAGATATATTTTTCAGGCTTTGGGCTACATCAAACAATGAGTATATAAAAGCCTTAAAACATGCATTAAAAGCTGAACTTAGCCAAGATACGCAGACATCACAACAGAATATAAATTTAAATGATTTTACTCAAAATGGCTATGAAAATATTATAAATGAGTATCAAAAAAGCTTTAATGAAATGAATGAGAATCTGCAAAATATCATAAATGGAAAAGCAGACAAGACTGAAATAGCAAAAATTTTAAATAATCCAAATTTTCCATTTTTTAGCGGTTTGGCTTTGGGTGCAATCAGCATAACAACGATAAGTAAAAATTTAAACAACCAAAAGGATCAAACAGATGATTAACAATCAAATAAATAATAAAGGATTTAAAATGGCACTTCCATTTATAGCTGGTATAGCAGCTGGAGCATTGGCAGTAGTTGCCTACAATAGGCGAGATGAGCTAAAAGAGTGTGCTCTAAATAGCTTTAAAAAAGGTAAAGACGTAGCAAAAAATTTATACAAAGATGGTAAAAAAGTTGCAACAAAAGTCAGTAACGAAGCAAAGGAATTTGCTGATAAAAATTTAAAAATAACAAAAGTTGCAACAAAAACCGTAAAAAAGACGACAAAACCACGAGCTAAAAAAGTCACAACAGAGCTAAAACAAGCATAATATAACTAGGTACAAAAAATGAGCAAAGTAACATCTAAATTTTTATCTGATACAAGACTTCCGCTAGATCATTTCTTAAGTGGAGCTTTGGTGGCCGGTATGGGTGCCACAGTCTATGAGCTAAGTACGACCAAAACCAAGTCAAAAAAACATATCGCAACAAACATCGCAAAGATGAGCTTAACTGGCGGTATCGCGACTGCTGTTGCCATCAGTGCATCAAACTCAATCGCAAGACGTGAATACGCTTATGCCGCCACAAAGATTGTACTAGGCATAGGTATGTTAATCACAACTGAAAAACTTATAAATTTGGAGAGTAAATAATGAAAAACCCTTATATTGTAGTAGATGAAAAAACGGCTTCACAGTTAACCAAGTCACAGCCAAGTGCCGTAGACAACGCAATAAATGAAGCAGCACAAAACTTACCTTTAGTGCCTGAAAACTTCAACGCCGCAGGTTTTGTAAAGGGGTTAGTTTTGGGTGGTATAGTAGCATACGTGCTAACTAATCAAAAGGCTCAAGAGTGCGTATTTAAGGCGATCATCAAAGGTGGTGCCTTGATAAATGCTGGCATAGAAGAGCTAAAAGAGCGGTTTGAAGATGTTAAAGCAGAGCTTGAAGAACAAAAATAGTATCCGCATCGTTCACCAGAGCAAAAACCGTGTGCGGTTATTATGCGAACAGATAAATGACAGAAGTGATGTAAGCTTTATAGAGGCTAATATCTGTGAGTTAGCTGACGTTAAAAACGCACGTGTAAATAAATACGCAAAAAGTATCGTCATAGAGTATGAGAAAAATTTAGATAAAATAATAGCATTTGTCTCAAATCTGCATATGCCAACAAAGCCAAAAGATAATTCGCTACCAAGCAAAACAAATATCTATAAGGCAAGTGTGGCTCTAGCCATAACACCACTACTGCCAAATATGACCGCCAAAACAGCTCTTAGTCTATACGCTGCTGCACCAAATTTATGGCAAGGAATAAAAGAGCTAAAAAGTGAAGGCATAACTTCAAAGGTGCTTGAAGCAATGGCGGTTGGAGTAAGTTTAGCAAGAAACGATCACCTAGCAGCAAATAGCACAAACGTAATGATAAATTTAGGTGAATATATGGAGGAAAGTGCCTCTCATAGAAGTGATGATCTCATAAAAGAACTAGCTAAGCCAAATATAGAGGAAGTCTGGATAGAAAAGCGTGATAAAAATGGCAAAAAAACTCTTAAAAAGATAAAGACTGAAAGTGTTAAAAAGGGCGATATAGTAGTTGTCGGAGCTGGTGAAAACATCGGCATAGACGGCTATATAGTAGAAGGAAGTGCTAGTGTTAATCAAGTATCTATGACGGGTGAAGCAGAGCCAGTGGCTAAAAATAGAGGCGATCGTGTCATAAGTGGCACAGTCGTTGAAGAGGGACGTATAAAAATTTGGGCAGAAAATGTCGGTAGTGACACCGCAACCGCACGTATAAAGGAGTATATCCAAAGCTCACTAAACGAAAAATCAAGCATAGGGCTTCGTGCCTCAAAACTAGCCGATAAACTCGTGCCAGTTACGCTTAGCCTTGCGGGTGCATCATATCTTTTAAGACAAAATATGGATAGTGTAGCAGCGGTACTTCAGGCTGATTACTCATGTGCTTTAAAGTTAGCTACACCGGTTGCTTTTAAATCAAGTATATCAAAGGCTGGACGAAATGGAATTTTAATCAAAGGTGCAAAGGCTATAGAAGCCCTTGGATCAGCGGATACATTTGTATTTGACAAGACCGGTACTCTTACGCACGGACAACTAAGTGTAGTTGAAATTTATTCGTTTAAAGAGGGGTTTAGCGAGAGCGATATATTAAATTTAACCGCAAGTGCAGAAGAGCATTACTTTCACCCAGTAGCTGAAGCTATCGTAGATGCGGCAAAAGAGCGTGGATTTCATCATATTCACCATGACGAAGTTGAGTTTATCGTAGCTCACGGAGTAAAAACTTTTATGAATGGTAAAGAGGTCGTCATCGGCTCTCGCCACTTTTTAGAAGATGATGAGATGATAGATTTTAGCTCTCATAATGATACGATAAACAAGAGTTTAAATGGTGGTCTGACATTACTTTATATAGGCTATGATAAAGAACTAGTAGGCGTTATTGCTATGAAAGATGATATGCGAGAAAATGCTAAAGATATGTTGCAGCGACTACGAAATTTGGGTGTTAAAGAGATAGTTATGTTAAGTGGCGATATAAAAAGCAAAGCCGAAGAGGTTGCACGTGAGCTAGGGATAGACCGGGTTTTTGCCGAATGTCTGCCAACTGATAAGGCACTCATTATAGAACGCCTTAAAAACGAGGGTAAAAATGTCGCATTTATAGGTGACGGCATAAATGACGCACCTTCACTAACTAAAGCAAACGTTGGCATAAGTATGCATAAAGGTGCTGATATAGCAAAGGCGACAGCCGACATAAGTCTATTAAAAGATGACATTATGAGCGTTGCGATTGCAAAAGAGTTGGCAAATAATACAATGAAACTAATTAGTTCAAATTTTACAGCAACTGTTGGCATAAATACGGCTATTTTAGGTGCCGCTACTATCGGTATGCTAAATCCTATCGCAACGGCGGTACTGCATAATGGTACGACTATTTGGTTGCTTTTAAACTCAATGAAAGGAGTTAAATTTGGAAAGTAAGATAAGTGGAAAATTACTGAACCTACAAACTCAACGCACTATCGCAAAAGTCGGTATGGGTATATCGCTAGGGCTTGCAACACTCACAGCGTTTAATATGAAAAATCGCTTTAGCAAAGGACTGCACGTGGCAGCTGGTGTGAGCCTAGTAGCATTTAGCTTCTACCATTATGGGCTTTATAATGACTGCATATTTCAAACTATGCTTACTAAAAAACGTACCAAGCTGCCACTCAAAAAAGCCACAAAATGATAAGCGATGCTCAAATTTGGGAGTATATCCGCTCCGATGTGCCATTTGAAGATCTTACTACTTCTCTTCAGACTAAACATCTAAATCGTCTCGCTAAACTAAGTATACTAACTCGTGAGAGTGTTGTGCTAAGTAATGTCGACATATGTGAATGTATCGCAAAGATGCTTAATTGCTCGGTGCAAAGTATGGGGACAAATTCTAAAATTTATAACGCAGGAGATGTGCTGTTTATGGCAACTGGTGCGTATGCTAACATACACAAAGTGTGGAAACTGGTGCAAATCCTACTTGAATACTCCTGTAAAATTTCAACCTACACTCACGAGATGGTTTGCACTGTAAAAGCAGTAGCTCCACACTGCCAAATACTAACTACACGCAAAAGTTATCCATTTGCTAAGGAGTTTTGTGTGAGTGCGGTTGTGGCTGGAGGCGGTGGAGTACATAGACTAAACCTCAGTGATAGTGTATTATTTTTTTGAAAATCATATAAAAGCTTACACTAATTTTGATGAATTTTTGGCTGAAATTCCTAAATTTAAAAGTAAAATGCCAGAAAAGATTATAGGTGTAGAGTGCGATGACTTAATAAATTTAGAAAAGCTTTTAAGAGCTGGAGTGGAGCTAGTGCAGTGTGATAAGATGAGCGTTGATGAGATTAGCTATGCAATCACTCTTAAAGATAAGATAAATCCAAATGCTAAAATTACCGCCACAGGTGGCATAAACTTAAAAAATGCAAAAGAGTATGCCACAACTGGCATTAACGCCATCATCACATCGGCTCCATATCTGCAAGGACTAAGTGATCTAACAGCAAAGATAGAGCTAGAGTAAAATCTAAAAATTTAATATCTCTATACCTACACTTTGGAACAAAGTTTTTAAATTTTTATTTAGCACCTGTTTTGTTCTATTTGTCTGTACTGCTGTTATTTTAACGCCATTAAAATTTCTCATTGTCAAAGCTGCACTACTAAATAAAGTATATATATGATATTTTATATGGGGATTATTTTTTAAACACGATAATATATAATCTTCCACTATCAAGCCTTCTGTGTCAAGTATTTCTACATCTCTTAGCTTATAAATTTGCCTTGGGTGGTTTATCACGTAGTTTATCTTAAAATGTGCTACAATCTGTTGCGAATCATTTTGCAATTCTAATTCAGGAGAGCCTATAAAAATTTTAATACACTCTTTTTGATTCGTATCTGTTTTTACATCACACTCAAAAGGACAGATATATCGCATATCTATGCTATTTTGCCTATTTAGTTCAATTACATTTGGTATATCTTTAAAGATAGTGTAGTGGATACTTGATAAATTTTTTATAATACTTGTTGTAAATTTTGGATTTAGCCAATTATCATACAGGTAAGGTATATTTATAGATAATTTTGATCTTTCGTATTTTAAAGAATCATAATATGAATCTGTAACTAAATTTGCCGTACCATCGTCAAACGTACAAACACTATCAAATTTAATAGAATTTAAAAAAGTCTGCACCGATATATTATCTATGCTAGATATAAATATTTTATTAATTTTTGGCATCAAAAGCCCTTTGATACGTAGTTCAAGCAAAAATAAAATTTGGTTATAAGATATATAAAACGAAAAATTTTTTAGACAAAATTTTGATAGGCTTTTAAAATAGTAATCAAAAATTTCATTTTTATTTTTAGTATCAGCTATCAAAAGAAAGTAAAACTTTTCATCGCTATAAATCTGCACTATATGCCTAGCAATAACCATTTGAAGTGGCGTAGTGCATATTATTAAATTTACATTATCATTTTTACTTAAAATTTTATCTTTTAATAAGGAGAGCAAATTTGGCTCTCCTTTATTGCTTCTATCGATATATATATATATATATCAGGGTCGCAAATATCAAAGCAGCAATCATATGCTTATCTCTTTTATGTCAGCGATTTTGATAAATTCGTTATAAATTTGTCCTATTGTGGCGATGCGATTATTTCTTATGGCTTCATTTTTGGTATTTATCATAACTTTATCAAAGAATGCGTCTATACTATCTTTTAGTTCAAATAACTCATTTAGTCTTGCTTTGTAGTTATTTGGGTCACTTTTGAGTGCTTTAAATTTATCATTTAATGCCCTCTCTTCACTAAGCTCGAATAAACTCTCATCTACGCTACATATTTTAGCCTCTTTTAAGATATTTGCAAGGCGTTTAAAGGTTGAGAAATTCTCTTTAAATTTATCATCTGCAGCGATACTAGCTAACGCGTCAATCGCACGTGCAAGCTCTACTATGTCGCGTTTGCCACTATTTATACAAGCCTTAATGATAGATGCATTTGCGTCAAAAAATGTATAAAGTCTATCAAGCATAAAGCTCTCAAGCAACCTAACATCAAAGCTCTTGTATTCGCTCGCAAGTTCTGTTAAGATCGCCGAAATATCAAATTTAAGCCCATGATTTAATACGATTTTTATCACACCATTTGCTGCACGACGAAGTGCATAAGGATCTTTGGTGCCACTTGGAATTTTCCCTACACTAAATAGCCCTATAAGCGTATCAAGCTTATTTGAAAGTGCTATTATATCACTAAAGAGATTTGACGGACACTCAGTATTTTCACCATCTGGTAGATATTGCTCTTTTATGGCAGTTACGACTAGCTCGTTTTCGCCCTTTGCTCTTGCGTAGTAGTGTCCCATTATGCCTTGAAGCTCAGTAAATTCATAAACCATCTGTGTTGTAAGATCAGCTTTTGATAGCATTACTGCACGTTCTATATCATTCTCATAGCCATCTCCAAACTGCGTTTTAAGCTCATTTTTATAAAGCCTAGCCAAGAAATTTGCCACCTTTAGCTCACGTAGCTCTTTTTCATAAAGACTACCAAGCTCTTTTAGATATGTGATATTTTTAAGCTTTTTAGGGCTAAACTCGGCTAAGAGATCGCTCTGCCAGAAAAACATCGCATCACTTAGCCTAGCGCGTAACACTTTCTCGTTCCCTTTTACGATAAGTGTATAATCATCGCATATAGCGTTGCTAACGACAACAAAATGGTTGCTTAATTTGCCATCTTTAAATACCGGAAAATATCTCTGATTTTCTTTCATTGAAGTGATTATGACTTCGCTAGGTACATCCAAAAACTCACTCTCAAAGCTACCAAACAACGCCTTAGGATACTCTGTGATACTCACAACTTCATCAAGCAAACTCTCATCTATCTCTATCTGGACGCCGTTTTTAGCATTAATTTGTTTAAATTCATCTAAGATTATCTCACGGCGTTTATCAACATCTAGTACTATACCACGAGCGATCGCACCACTAAAATACTCACTCGCACTACTTACAGCGACCTTGTCATAACCAATGCTCCTATGCGGATGGGTTGACGCCTCGCTATGAATGCCAAATTTATTAAATTCCACACTCTCATCACCAAATAAGCACAAAAATGACCTTATAGGGCGGATAAACTCAAACTCACCATCGCCCCAACGCATAGACTTACCAAAATTAAGGCTAAGCAAAAATTTCTCTATAATATCACCAAACAGCTCTACGCTAACCTTGCCTTTTATCTGTTTTTGATGATAAAGAACCTCTTTACCATCAATATTTTTAAACTCAAGCTCACTCTCGTTTATACCGCACTTTTTCGCAAAGCTTAAAGCTGCCTGAGTATATACGCCATCCTTTATAGCCACCTGCTTTGGTGCTCCAATAAACTCTGCAATGCTATCATCTCCTGCTTCAGGGAAAGCCTTATGCCAAAAGACCAAACGGCGTGGCGTGTAGTAAAACTCAAACTCGCTTTTTAACCGATATTCATTTAATACTGCTTCCCACTTAGCCCTTATATTTGGTAACTCACGCAAAAATGGTATCGCAGGAAGCTCCTCTACGCCTATTTCTATCAATAACTCTTTCATTTTTCACTCTCTTTATTAATTTTTTTCATCTCTTCTCTTTTTTCTCTCATTTTAGCCCTTATTTCATCTTTTTTCTGTACTTGTAGCACTACGCCTCTTATCATAAATACTATAAAAATGATAAAAGCCGTAAGCATTATACTATCTAACACACTCATCGCTCAACCACTAGTTGTATCTTGCCTTGATATGAGCCAACACGCACATTTTTTAGCGTGATTTCGCCATCTTTTAGTCGTCCGTTCTTACTATACACACGCACATTGCCATAAGGCGTTTTTAGCTCACCATTTTTTAGCTCACCACTTATCCTATCTATCACATCGCCACTTCTAGCCTCACTAAGCATACTTTCGCTCATCATAAACGGCTCAGGATTTTGCACTTCATATAGCTTTTTAACCTCATAAGTCGCCACTTCTAATGCATCTTTATAAATTTTTGTCTTAGTTATCAGCATATCCATCATCTGCCCAAGCTCAAAATTATTATCAGGGTTAAAAACATAAATGCCACGATGATTTGAAGAGATTATAAAGCCATTTTTATCCTTATGCACCACGACTGCACGACTAAGCAAAAATGGCGTATTTTTAGGCTTTGCAAAGATATCATCTATACTTACTACTCTACTTTCATCACCAATAGCTGGTGACAACTTTTTATCTTTTTGTTTAGCTTTTATCTCATCTTTTGAGCCAAAAATTTGAGTAAAAAAGCCACTTCTTTGCGTCTGCGTATCAGTTGTTAGGATAAATTTAAGAGGAAAGTGATCTGAGTATAAATTTCTACCGTTTTCTCTTTTTATATACCCTTTTGAATCTAGCATAAATTTAGCTCTAAATACCTCAAAACTCTCATTTTTATAGCCTAGTTCAACGCCTTTTACTATATCAGACGATAGCAAAATATGATCTATCGCACTCTTTTTGCCATTTGCACTCACATGTGAGTAACGCTGTTTATACTCCAAAACTTCCCAAAGATCAACATATCCACGAGTTAAAATAATATCATTTAATAGTGAGCGTTCGCCAAATGGTGTATTAAAATCGCCCAAAACTACACCATTTTTTACACCTTCAAGTGCTACTCTGAGTGTTCTCTCGGCCTTTTGCTGAACACTTAAGCCATTTTTAAGTGCAGGAAAATGAGCTACGAAAACGCTGAAGTTCTTATTTTCAAGCTCAAAATCAACTCTTAAAATATTTCTAGTTTTTACATTTGGCACAGCATATTCTTGCGTTTTTATAGGCATTATCTTTGATATTATCCCAAGTCCAATAGGGGCATTTTCGCCGACACTAAAAACAGCATATTTATACTCAGTCCCACGCACAAGCTCTTTTAGAATTTGCTCGTTTTCTATCTCTTGAAGTGCTATTATATCGCTATTTAAACTCAACACAACCTCCTTTATGCGACTTAGCTTCTCATCTGCTATATCACAGTTCCACTTACTTTTACTGCCAACTTTAAAGTCTTTATACTCACTCCCATCGTTTTTACAATCAAATAAATTTTCCACATTATACGTAGCAATACTTATCTCGCCTGCAAAACCAAAAACTATGATAAAAACTAAAGCCAAAAATACTCTCAAATACCGCTCCCATTTAATTTTTGTCTAAACTCAAATTTATCTAAATTCTGTCTTATCGCTTCATACGCTACGATACCAGCACTCATGGCTAGATTTAGGCTTCTACCACGCTCTCCCATCGGTATCGTGATGGCATTTTTAAAATTTATATCCATAAGCTCTCTTGGCAGACCAGTGCTTTCACCACCAAAAAATATAAAATCTCCAGGTAAAAATGCCACGTCTGTATAAAGGCGATCTGTCTTAGTGGTAGCGAAGAAAAATCTATCTT
The DNA here is from genome assembly GCF_018145655.1 of Campylobacter anatolicus. Taxonomy (NCBI): domain Bacteria; kingdom Pseudomonadati; phylum Campylobacterota; class Epsilonproteobacteria; order Campylobacterales; family Campylobacteraceae; genus Campylobacter; species Campylobacter anatolicus. Next base: position 51,560 of record NZ_JAGSSY010000006.1, on the reverse strand, counting down.
TAAATTTGATATTTTGCATCAAAAACTCATCCAAACTCTCCCAGACGATCGGCTCAAGCAAGTGCCAATAATCAAGTCCAGCACGTCTAACTGCCTTCTCACTCAAATCAAACACAGTCGGCTTAACAATGTGAAGTCTTAAGTTCGCATTGACACACATTCGCCCTATTGCACCAGTATTTTGTGGAATCTGTGGGCTTACTAAAACGATATTAAACATCAAAACACATCCCTCTACAAAAGTCAGTGCGACACTTAAAATTTTCATTCGTATATATTAAATTTAAGATATATTTTTGCACTTTATCCTATTTTTGCCAATAAAATAATTTGTGATTTTAGCAAATTTTGACTTTTATATGGTTTAATTTTAGTAATTTTTAAGCTGTTTTTATAGTGACAAAATAATGAAGTATTAAAGACAGTTAAGAGCAAAATTTAAGGTAAATTTTAAAATATGAAAAATCTAGTTAAAGTTACTCTTCGTTAGCCTATTATTTTGTAGCTATAGTTTTGCAGAGAGTGTATTTATCGGAGTTAGCGGTAATTACAACATAGTTTCATAAAAGATAGCAAAAAAAATGATGAAACACCTAGCCCAGATAGGCCTTAAACTAAAAGCTGATTATGATTTTGGCTATTTAAACTATATCTGACATCAAGCAACAAACACTTGCAATGACGTAGCCACCTTAAAATAAAGATCTTATCAGCTCTAGCAGGTTCTTATTTACACTACCTATAACAAATGACTCTAACCATCTACTGTTATATAAAATACACTAAATTTAAAGATGATAATGAAAATTATGGCGATATGGCTTTTACGTTTAAAGCTAAAAATCTACTTGTATTTTAACATATTTTAAGTTGTAAATTTAAAAACTTATCTATAGCAATATCTTGCCTACGAGCTATCTCGACACCTACAGCTTTACCACTAAACCCAGCCTTTAAAATCTCTTGCGTATTAGTTTTAGCATCAAATTTAGTATCATACACGCCTAAGTTTTTAGCACGTTTTATAAGCTCTTTTGACTTAAGTCCAAGCCACTCTTTAAGTGGCATTTTTAAGGAGATCCGCAATAGCTCTTTATCGCTTGGCTCATCTTTAAAATATGGCTGTTTTACGACACTCAAAAAGCTCTTTGGCATTTTCAGTCTATTTAAATTTAGCTCCACGTCAATACAGAAATATCCACATATAAGATAGATAAAGAGTCGCTCGTCTGCCACAAACTCACGTGCATTTTTAAGCTCATTATTAAATTTATCAAACTCATCTTGTGGTATTAAAAGTGGAGCAAACTTGCCATCTACAAACTTGCCAAAAAGCTCGCCAAGCAACCCAAGCTCATAAAGATATCTTGCACCTATGTAAAGGTGTTTTGCGCGAAAAAATTTAATAAGTTCGGTATTTATACGATCTTTACTAAGATGAGCCAAACTCAAACCATTCATCAGTTCTAGCGTTTTAGGTGCAATATAAAAGCCAAGCCGTGAGCTAAACTGCACCCCACGCAATACACGCAGTGGGTCTTCGCAAAATTTCTTATCATCTATATGCATTAGCACTCTATTTTCTAAGTCGCCAACTCCACCAAAGAAGTCCAAGAACTCGCCATTAAAGATATTTATCATCATCGCATTCACGCTAAAATCGCGTCGCAAACACGCCTGTCTTGGCTCATTTATATAGCTTACATCAAAATCTTTGTGAGTTAGCCCAGTGCGATTTTCACTACGAGGAAGACCTAGGTCAAAATTTTTAAATTTATATATAAAATAGCTCTTACCAACGCCGTTTGCACCGTATTCACTCATCAATGTGTCAAATTTTTGTGGATTTATATCATAAACTTCAATATCATAATCACTTACTGCACGACCCAGTAGTGCGTCTCTCACACAGCCACCGACTAAGTAAGCACGATTAGTGTATGGTGCGAGCAAATCACGCACCACATCAAGTTTGTTATTTTGATAAATTTTTAAGTCTGTTTTCAACACTTGCAAGCACGAATTCAAGGAATTTAAGCGTCAATTCAAGACGACTTTGTAACTCATCTTTTGGCGTTTCATTTAACCCTTCAAACAATACCTCTACACGCTCACGTAAATTTTTAAGAAAAATTTCTTCAGCACTATTTATCTCTTTTTCACTATTTTTTTCATCTTTTTTAGCAATATTTTCAGAAGCTTCAAACACTTTTAAATCATCATTTGTAGTATTTTCTTGTGTTTTAATTTGAGTTTTCTCTTGCAAGTTTTGTTTTGTTAGTCGCTCTATTTTTTCAAGCTCTGCACTCACTTCATCTATCGCCATTTTTGCTATATCATCAAGTTTCATAATCTTATCAGCCACCTTTTAAACTCAGTTATCTCTTCAGGCGTTTTCATATTTACGAAAAAATCCTTCATCTGCTCATTTTCTATCTTTCGACTTTTACGAAGTCCGCTTAGACGGCGGATCGCAGCAGACGCGTCCTCATTGTTTGGATCTTGTTTAAGGATATTTTTGTAAACTTCAAGTGCATCATCCATTAAATTTTGAGACTCATATATAAGTGCCTCTGTAATTGTATTTTTCATCTATCCTTCTATATATTTTACTATTATATCACCCATCTCAGATGTAGTGCAAATCTCTTTTGCTCCAAACGCTGCAATATCTTTTGTGCGATAGCCATCAGCTAAAGCCTTTTTTACGCTTTGTTCTATTGCATCAGCTGCCGCATCTTCACTTAGTGCATAACGAAGCATCATCGCCGCACTTAGTATAGTCGCTATAGGATTTGCTATGCCCTGCCCTGCTATATCAGGTGCAGAGCCATGTATTGGCTCATAAATACCAACTTTACCACCAATACTAGCACTCGGCAACAGTCCAATCGAGCCACAAATCATACTAGCTTCATCACTTAAAATATCGCCAAATAAATTTTCAGTCAATATGACATCAAATTGGCGTGGGTTGCGTATCAGTTGCATAGCAGCATTATCCACATACATATACTCAAGCTCCACATCAGCATACTCCCTGGCCACTTCGCTTACGACTTCACGCCACAACTGAGACGCTTCAAGAACGTTTGCTTTATCCACCATACAAACTCTCTTTTTACGCTTCTGTGCTGCTTCAAAAGCGATCCTAGCGATACGTTCTATCTCAAATTTAGAATAAACCATCGTATTAAACGCAGTCGTTTTGTCCTTGTTGCGTGGCTGACCGAAATAAATGCCACCAGTTAGCTCACGCACAACCAAAATATCTACATCTCTAAGCACTTCGGGTTTAAGCGTACTAGCGTCTACTAACTCATCATAAATGGTGGCTGGACGGAGATTTGCAAAGGCTTCAAGACCTTTTCTAAGCTTTAAAAGACCACTTTCTGGACGTTTATCACGCGGTAGATTATCCCACTTTGTGCCACCTATCGCACCAAAAAGCACAGCATCCGAGCTTAAAGCACTACGCAAAGTCTCATCAGGCAATGGCTCTGCAAAAATATCAACTGCAGCACCGCCTAAAAGCTTATAATCATACTCAAGTTCAAAGTCAAATTTAAGTGCAACTACATCAAGCACCTTCGTCGCTTCAGCTACTATCTCAGGACCGATACCATCGCCTTTTATCACGCAAATTTTATATCTTTTCATAAACAAACCTTAAATTTTACTCTTAGCGTATTGTATAAGTCCGCCACTCTTTAAAAGTTCTTGCATAAAAGGCGGAATCGATGCAAATTTATACTCTTTACCACTAGTGATGTTCCTAACCACGCCACTATCTAGATCCACGCTTAGCTCATCGCCTGCGTTTATCTCATCGGTCTGGGCTATTTCAAGTATCAAAAGTCCAGTGTTAAAGCTATTTCTATAGAAAATTCTTGCATAACTTTTGGCTATCACACAAGATATTCCTGCTGCTTTTAGTGCGATAGGAGCGTGTTCTCTACTACTTCCACATCCAAAATTTTCACCAGCAACAATGATATCGCCTTTGCTTATCTTTTTGACAAAATTAGGATCAGCATCCTCCATAATGTGCTTTGCTAATTCGTTCTCATCGGATGTATTTAAATATCTTGCTGCAATGATGATGTCAGTATCTATGTTATCACCAAATTTCCAAACTCTGTTTGCCATATCTATATCTTGCCTTTTTAAAAATTTAAGCTAATTTTATCAAATTTAAGCTAAATCTACAAGAAAAATATCATCCAAACATTTATAAAAAGCATAGAAAAGCTCTAAAATAGTATATAGCTTCATAATAGCTTCTAAATATAGCTCAGCTAATGGCATAAGCGGTTAAAGCTAAGACTTTTAAAACTAACAAAAAATAGGTAAAATGCCAACGCTAAAGTGTTACTTTTAACAAAAATGGTGGTGATATCGCTATAAAACCTTTAGATTTCTAAAAAAGTATTTTTATTGCCGATAAATTAAACGCCATTCAAAAATCTCTTAAAACATAGATAATTAATCTTAAAATTTTAAGATTAATTAGACGAGTTGAGATAAGCACTATTGTCATATTGCCAATAGCACAAAATACTTTAAAAATTTAAATACAAATTTTAGTAGGAAATGTGATAGCTTTTATAAATTTTACTAAAAAGCTTAAATTTTAAAATGCTTTTTGGAATTATTACTCATTTAGTAAAGAGTTATCTTTATACTTCACTACACTTATAAAATTCCAAAAAGCCTAAAATATATCTAAACTACAGCTATTAATGATTTAAGAAATACTCTTGAATTTTAGCTTTATCGCTTGTGTTTGCAAGTGATAACATTAGTAAAACTCTAGCTTTTTGAACGTTTAGATTATCGCTTGTTAAAAAGCCATATTTTTCATCATCAACTTCACCATTCATAGTAGTCTCACCACTACCAACGCGTGAATTACGAACGACTATAACACCATTTTTAACAGCCTCACCAAGTGCTTTTAGTGCAGTTGGGAAAGGATTGCCATTACCCATGCCAGCATTTATGATACCTTTTGCACCATTTTTGACAGCTAAATTTATAAAATCAGGGTTATCATTTGAGTGGCTATAAATAATATCAACACGCGGTAGCTCTTTGATTTTTGTGATATCAAAGGCACTATTTACAGTGTGCTTACGAGTTGGTTGCATATAGTATTTTACGTTGCCATAAAACACGGTGCCGATCTTGCCAGTATTTGGGGATTTGAATGTATCAACAGAGCTTGTATTTGTTTTTGTCACCTCACGAGCAGCGTGGATTTCATCATTCATTACTACTACAACACCTTTGCCTACGCTATCTTTACTCATAGCAACATTTACTGCGTTAAATAAATTTAATGGACCATCTGCACTTAATGAGTCTGAGTTTCTCATTGCTCCCACCATCGCAATAGGTTTATCACTTTTTACAACTAGATCTAGAAAATAAGCAGTCTCCTCCATTGTATCAGTACCATGAGTTATGACAATGCCATCAGCCTTACCGCTATTTAATAGCTCATTTACACGTTTGCCAAGTTTTAGCCAAACTTCATTATTCATCTCTTGAGAGCCAATTTGTGAGATCTGTTCGCCTTTAATCGTAGCAATTTCGTTTATCTTTGGAACTGCTGCGATAAGCTTATCAACTGTAACGGTGCCTGATGTGTAGTTCGTCCCTAGTTCACCAGCACCACCACCAGCGATAGTCCCACCAGTTGCTAAAATGTAGATAGTTGGCTTAGCAAAAGCCATTGTTGCAGCTAGAAGCATAAATGCTACCACCTTTACTTTTACTGAAAAATGCATTTAATCTCCTTTAAATAAAAATTGTTTTTTTAAATTTGATTAATACAATTATACATCTAAAAATTAATAAAGTCAATTAAATTATAAAATTTATAAATTTCTAATAAATACTATATAAATAGCAGTAGAAACAACGATACTAAGCAAGGCATTGTTAAATTTGATATGAAACAAAACCGCTGCTAAAACACCTGCTATCTCGCTAAGCCCATATGGATAAACGTCAAATTTTGTATCTTTTAATGCGTAAAAAATGAGTAGAACCATTATCATAAGGCCCATATATCGCTCCACGCCAAGTAGCCAACCGCCACGCTTTTTATCTTTTTTAAACAGCCAAAACGGCACAGCACGAGTTAGATACGTAGCTATTGCACTTGCGATAACTGCGGTAAATATAAGCCCTTCGCTTGACGATACGCTTATCATAACCTATCCTCAAATATAACAATAAATAAAAAACAGGCAAATATTGCTCCAAGTAGCATAAATTTACTCGGTAAAAATGCTACGCTAAGAACGCCGATTAAACAAGCAAACGACAATATTTTAAAATTTCTCTCACTTTTAAACATCTCTATGGCTAAAACTATAAAAAGCGAAGTCAGACAAAACTCAATACCGCTGTAATCAATACGTATAAGCTCACCAGAGACAAATCCCACGGCTGTGCCAAAGACCCACGAAAGATAGGTAAGCAAATTAATCCAGCTAAATACCCTACTTCTCTCATTATCATCAGAAATATTTATTGTTTTAAAGAGTGCAAAGCTCTCATCTGTAAGTGCAAAGATATTAAAAAATTTAAATTTTATATTTTTATACTCTTTTAAGAGTGCAAGTCCATAAAATGTATGTCGTAAATTTACTAGATATGAAACTATAACGATCTCAAATATCGTAGTGCCAACACTTAAAAGTGATAGCACCATAAATTGAGCTGCACCCGCAAAAGTGATAGCACTAAGTGCCATTGTGTTAAACAAACTAACACCGATATTTTTAGCTAAGAGTCCAAATGCAATACCAAGTGGCACCCAACCCATCATAATAGGCAGAGTTATCTTAAAAATTTGTAAAAAAGACATTGATTTCCTAAAAAGTGAAATCGCAATTATACAAAATTTTTGCTTTTTTAGTCAATATGCTTATGTTCCTTTGCTAATTTCAGCTCGTTATGCTCATTGCAACTAGTATCTTGCGAAAAATAAAGCACATCAACTATCCAAACAACCAAGATAAATCCAACTATACAAAGCATAAATATCATTTTACTTACCTTTTAAGTCCATTTACTATCTCAAGCATCGCATCACTTGTTGTAATAGCCTTTGAGTTGGCTTCATACGCCCTTTGTCCTGTGATAAGATCAGTCATCTCCTCGACTAGCTGAACGTTACTCATCTCTACAAAGCCTTGACGGATTGTGCCAAGCCCATCAAGTCCAGCCACACCTACAACCACATTGCCACTTGCACCAGTTTCAAGGTAGTTATTGTCTCCCATTGAGTGAAGTCCGGCTGGATTTATAAAATTTGCTAATTCAATCTGCCCAATCTGATTCATCTCCTGCTCGCCAGCTTGAAGCACTGAAACCGTTCCATCTGTGCCTATTGAGATCTGAGTGGCATTTGCAGGGACTACGATCTGCGGTATAAGCTGATAACCATCAGAATTTACTATCGTTCCTTCGCTATCAAGCTTAAATGCTCCATTTCTTGTATATGCCGTTGTGCCATCTGGTAGCTGAATTTGAAAAAAGCCGTCTCCAGCGATGACTATATCAAGGTTATTGCCAGTCTCTTTAAAATATCCTTGCGAGAAAATTTTATTTATTGCTGTCGGTCGCACACCCAGACCCACCTCAATGCCGGTCGGACTTGTCGTAGTCTGACTAGTCGCTGTCCCTGCATACTCCATAACCTGATACATAAGATCAGCGAACTCGGCTCTGTTTTTCTTATATCCATAAGTATTTACGTTTGCAATATTGTGTGAAGTAACGTCTATTTGCGTCTGCTGAGCGATCATACCAGTCGCTGCAGAATAAATTGATCTCATCATTTTCTATCCTTTAAATTATGCTCTAACTGCAAGTTTTTGTATCGCATCTTGGTTTAGATCGGTCATATGACTTGTCATTACCTTTTGATACATATCCACAAGGCGTTGCGTCTCTATAAGGGCTACCATTTCACGAACCGGATTGACATTTGACATCTGCGTATAGCCTTGTAGTAGCATATCAGCGTCATTTACATCTTGCATATCAGCTAAGTTTTTAAGCTCATATAAGTTATCACCTATCTTTTTAAGATCGCGTATCTCACGCACCTGTGCCATATAAAATTTACTTATCTGATCTTCGTTTGAATAGATATTGCCATTTTTATCCACAGTAAACCGCTCACCTTGCGGCAACTGTATGCCACGCTGCTGCTGTGCTAATGTCTCGTAGTTATTTGGCAGTATCCTATAGCCCTCTTTGCTTACAATAAATCCATCCTCATCAAGGCTAAATGAGCCGTTTTTAGTCAAACGTACACCGCTTGGTGTATCAACTAAGAAAAATATATCCTCTCTTTTTAACGCAAAGTCAAGATTATTTGAGCTGTATTTTATACCACCTGTGCTAAAGTCAGTATACTCTTCGCTTACTTGTGGCACACGATCTAGCGTTCTATTTAGAAATTTAGCTGCATCTTTTGTATGATTTTTTAGTGGTAATTCATCTTGAGTCTCTTTAAAAATCCGTATAAAATCGCCAATGACAACATCATTTCTTTTAAAGCCGATTGTATTCACATTTGCAAGATTATTTGAGATAACATCAAGTCGATTAAACTGAGTAACCATACCAGCAGTTGCTTGATAATAGCCGTTTTGCATACTTTTCCCTAATTAAATTTATATAGTTAATTTAATATAAGCAATTTGCGTTCCATAATATTGTTTTATATATATTTAATAAAATTTCGGTATAATCCACTTTTTCTACAGATACTTTAATTATAATCAACTATGTTAATTCAGAAAGGAAATTTATGAGTGCAGCAAAAGAACAACTAGCTAAGATAGACGAGCTTTTTGCCGAAAATGCAAAGGGTTTTGTAACATATGAAAAACTTGTAAAATTATTAGACAAAACTCCTACTGCAACGATCATTAAAAACATAGAAACATTAGCTAAAAAGCACAAAGTCGAGCTAATAAGTGCAGCCGAAATTTCCAAAATGCGCAACATAGCTGACGCTAAAAAACGCCTTGAAAATAGCCAAAAAGCACATGATACAAATTTAGAAGACGAATTTGATCTAGCTGGAGATACCGACTTTTTAGAGTGGTCAAGGTCCGATAGTCCTGTAAGAATGTATCTACGTGAGATGGGGCAGATAGCACTTTTAACAAAAGATGAAGAGATTGAGATAAGTAAAAAGATAGAACTTGGCGAAGATATCATTATAGATGCATTTTGTTCAGTGCCATTTTTGATAGATTTTATACTTGAATATAAAGAGCCACTTATAAATCGTGAAAGACGTGTTAAAGAGCTATTTAAAAGCTTTGAAGATGAAAATGACGATGAAGAAAATGATGATGAAGAGCTTGAAGGAGATGAAGAGCTTGACGATGAGGAGATAAAACCTAAAAAATCTATAAAAAATGATAAACGTACTGAAAAAGTTATGGAAAGCTTCAAAGCTCTTGAAAAGGCAAAAAAAGAGTGGCTAAAAACAGCCAATAAACAAGAAAAAATAGAAGCCGATGATCTAACATCGAAGATAAACATTGCTTTTAAAAAGAAAATTTTAAAAGAGAAACTTATGGATCTAGGCCCAACAAGCAAACTCATAAGCGAGATTGTAAAATCAATGGAAACGGTGCTAAAAAGCGATGATGAGTTTGACAGAGAGCTAAAACGCCTTGAATATCGCCTTCCTATGTTTAGCGATGAGCTTAAGAAAAATCATAAAGGCATACTTAAAGATATACTAAAGTTAAATAAAGAAGAGATTGCCGCTCGTGTGCCAGAAGCTACAATGGTATCTACATATGTTGAGATAAAAAAGCTATTTCAAACTAAAGAGGCTAGTAAGCAAGGCTTTGATCTAGAGCCAGCTCGCCTAAAAGCGATCCTTGAGCAGATCAAACGTGGTAAGAAAATTTCAGATGAAGCAAAAGGCAGGATGGCAAAGTCGAATTTACGTCTAGTAGTAAGCATAGCTAAACGCTATACTAACCGCGGTTTACCATTTTTAGATCTTATCCAAGAGGGCAATATAGGACTTATGAAAGCTGTGGATAAATTTGAATACCGCAAAGGATACAAATTCTCCACTTACGCAACATGGTGGATACGCCAAGCCATCAGTCGTGCTATCGCGGATCAAGCCAGAACCATACGCATACCGATACATATGATAGAGACGATAAATCGTATAAATAAAATCAATCGAAAATATATGCAAGAAGAGGGTAAAGAGCCAGATGTCAGCATCATCGCAAAAGAGGTTGGATTAAGCGTAGATAAAGTAAAACAAGTCATCAAGATCACAAAAGAGCCTATCAGTCTTGAAGCCCCTATCGCAAACGAAGAAGACGGTAAATTTGGTGATTTTGTTGAAGATAAAAGTTCACTTTCGCCGATGGATCAAATTTTAAAAAGCGATCTTAGAGAGCAGATAGATGATGTATTATCCCAACTAAATGATCGTGAAAAAGCGGTTATATGTATGAGATTTGGACTTCTTGATGATGAGAGCGATCGTACACTTGAAGAAATCGGCAAAGCACTAAATGTAACTCGTGAGCGTGTACGCCAGATCGAAAGCTCAGCAATAAAGAAGCTAAAACACCCAAAAGTTGGCAGAAAGCTTAAAAACTATATAGAAGGTTAGAGTTATAATCACACTTTCATAAATTTATTTAGGATAGCATTTTGGATTTTGAATTTATTGCTGAGTTTGCTCCAATGTTTGTTACTGCGACTATTTTGACGCTTAAACTAGCTTTTTTTGGCATCGTATTATCACTTGTTGTCGGACTATTTTGTATGATTATTAAATTTTATCATATAAAGGCACTTACACCACTAATAAACGGTTACATAGAACTTTCACGCAATACTCCACTACTTATCCAACTATTTTTTCTATACTATGGGCTACCAAAACTCGGCGTTCATATTAGCTCATTTTCCTGTGCAGTCATTGGGCTTGCGTTTTTAGGTGGTAGTTATATGGCTGAGAGTTTTCGACTAGGCTTTGAAGCAGTTAAACGCTCACAGATAGAGGCTGGACTAAGTATCGGGTTAGATAAAGCTCAGCTGCTACGTTATATTATCTTGCCACAAGCTTTTAGTGTCGCTATACCTTCCATCTCGGCAAACGTGATATTTTTACTCAAGGAGACATCTATCGTTAGCATAGTCGCTCTTGCCGATCTTGTATATGTCGCAAAAGATCTCATTGGGCTTTATTATAAGACAGATGAAGCTTTATTTATGCTGGTTGTGAGCTATCTTATCATCATCTTGCCGATCTCGTTAGCTCTTACTTTGTGGGAGAAAGGGGTGCGTATTGGACGGAGTTAGCATACTTTTTGATACAGAAAATTTATCACGGTTAATGGGTGGACTGCTTGTAAGCATACAAATTTCGGCCGTATCTATCATAATCTCTATCATCGGTGGCTTGGTTCTTGGTGTTTTGATGAGTTTTAAAAATAAATTTATATATTTTAGCCTTAAAATTTGCCTTGAGATAGTGCGGATAATGCCAACTATCGTTTGGTTATTTTTATTCTATTTTGGTTTAAGCAAAGCATTAAATACGCATATCAGTGCATTTACCGCCTCACTTTTAGTTTTTAGTATCTGGGGCGTGTTTGAGATGATGGATATCGTACGCGGAGCGATCACATCCATACCAAAGCACCAATTCGAGAGTGCCACCTCGCTTGGGTTAAATAAGACGCAAATTTACATTCACGTCATCATCCCGCTTGCGATGAGACGACTAGTTCCTGGTGCGGTAAATTTATTAAGCCGTATGATAAAAACAACATCCATAGTCGTTTTAATAGGTGTTATAGAGGTTGTTAAAGTCGGTCAGCAGATCATTGAAAGATCGGTATTTACGAATAATATGGCACCATTTTGGGTATATGGTTTTATCTTTTTTCTATACTTTATCATCTGCTACCCAATATCAAAGTTTTCTAAAAAATTAGAGCAAAAATGGGTGGTATAGGAGACAAAATGCAGTATTTATTGCAACTTAAAAATATTAATAAATTTTATGGCGAACTACACGCACTAAATGGTATAAATTTAGATGTTAAACAAGGAGAAGTAGTCGTCTTGCTAGGACCTTCTGGATGTGGTAAAAGCACTACTTTACGCTGTATAAACGGACTTGAAGACATACAAGACGGTGAGATAATCATAAATGGCGATGTTGTGACAAAAGAGTATAAAAACTGGACAAAGATGCGTCAGCGTGTGGGTATGGTCTTTCAAAGTTATGAGCTTTTTGATCATATGAATGTGATAGAAAATATCTTATTAGGGCCTGTAAAGGCACAGGGTCGCAAACGTAGCGAAGTAGAAACTGAGGCTGATATGTGGCTAGAAAAAGTGGGGCTAAGTGAGAAAAAATACGCCTATCCAAAAGAGCTAAGCGGTGGACAAAAGCAACGTATAGCTATAGTAAGAGCCTTATGTATGAACCCTGAGCTTATGCTATTTGACGAAGTTACAGCCGCACTTGATCCCGAGATAGTGCGTGAGGTGCTTGATGTTATATTAAATTTAGCTCACGAGGGGATGACAATGCTTATCGTAACACATGAGATGGCATTTGCTCGTGCAGTAGCAAATCGTATAGTTTTTATGGATGGCGGAAAGATAATAGAAGAAAACACGCCTGATGAGTTTTTCACCGCTCCAAAGACTGAGCGTGCGAGAAAGTTTTTAAATTTATTCTCATTTTGAAACGCCCTTTTTTATCACATGTCTAAAATTTATGACTTTTTAGCTAAATTTTAGCGACAAAATAGTATAAAACAAGTCTATTTCAAAATAAGGAGAAAGATATGAAAAAAGTGATTTTTTCATTTTTGGCAATATTCGCCGCCGTCTTTCTAACGGGTTGTGGTGAAGATAAAGTTTCCAACGCACAAAAGGATGCGGTGGCTGTTATAAAAGAGCGTGGGTATATACGCATAGGTGTTTTTAGCGACAAGCCGCCATTTGGCTATGTAGATAAAGACGGCAAAAATCAAGGATATGATGTCTACTTTGCAAAACGTATCGCAAAGGACTTGCTAGGTGATGAGGGCAAAGTAAAATTTGAACTAGTCGAGGCAGCAAGTAGGGTTGAGTTTTTAGTGGCCGACAAGGTCGATCTAATCCTTGCAAACTTTACCGTTACGCCTGAGCGTGCTAAGGTTGTGGATTTTGCTCTACCATATATGAAAGTCGCACTTGGTGTGGTTAGCCCTGATGGTGCGATTATAACTGATGTAAGTCAGCTAAAAGGCAAAAAACTGCTAATAAATAAAGGCACGACAGCTGATGCATTTTTCACTAAAAACTATCCTGATATAGAGCTAGTTAAATTTGATCAAAATACAGAGACTTTTGGTGCATTGCTAGATAAGCGTGGCGATGCGTTAGCACATGACAATACTTTGCTTTTTGCGTGGGCAAAAGAAAATCCAGGTTTTAACGTAGGTATCGGCGAACTAGGCAACAAAGATAGTATAGCCCCTGCGGTCAAAAGGGGTAACGAAGCTCTACTAAAATGGGTTAATGAAGAGATAGTAAGACTAGGTCAAGAAAACTTCTTCCATAAAAACTACGAGACTACACTAAAGCCGATATATGGTGACAGCGTAGATCCTGAATCTGTCGTAGTTGAAGGCGGCAAAATATAGTTAAAAGTCGGAGAGATCCGACTTTTAACTTGCACCATCTTGTTTTAAGACAACCTTAAATGTCTTTATAATTATGATTATATCATTCCATATGCTCCAGTTTTTCATATACCAAGCGTCCATTTGAGCTCTAGTTTCAAAATCAACATTACTTCTGCCACTTACCTGCGATAAACCAGTCATACCAGGACGAACAGCTAAGATTAACTCAGCATACTTACCCATATCCTTTCTCTCATACTCGGCACAAGGGCGAGGACCAACTATACTCATCTCACCTTTTAAGACATTGATAAGTTGTGGCAACTCATCAAGCGATGTCTTGCGTATAAAATTTCCAAATGCCGTAATGCGTGGGTCATTTTCATACTTATGATACTTTTCAAAATGCTCTATCTCTTGTGGATTCTTATCTAAGTAATCTTTTAAAATTTGTCCGCTATTTTCTATCATTGATCTAAATTTTAAACAGCCAAAATGCTTACCATTTAGCCCCATTCTCTCATGTGAGAAAAATATCCTGCCACTAGGCTCTTTAAATTTTATTATCCCCATTATTATTAAAAATACTGGCACCAAAATAGGTAAAGCTAAAACAATCAACCCTATATCTAAAAGCCTTTTTAATGCCATATTAAATTTGCTCTTTAGCGAGTTCTGTATAGCAAAGAGATTTGTCCGTGAATCAAAAAGTGTGTAAATATGTGCCTGAGTAAAGTCATATGAACGAAGCATTGGAATAAATATAATCTCCTTATTTGCCCTTATATTTTGCTCTATAAGCTCATTTAAAGTCTCTTGTTTAAGTGAGCTACTACCTATAAAAAGAGAGTCATAGTCTTTGTCTTTAGCTCTTACATAGCCCAGATAGTGATTAGTAAAAATTTCAAGCTCAAAATCACCACTCTCACCAAGCACTTTAGCTCTTTTTCTCCATATACCAAATCTAAAAAGCCATTTTTTAAGCATAAATTTAGAAATTGGTAAAAAAAACATCATAAAAATAAAGCTTAGAACAAATACCATTCTTGAGTAATCATAATTAATCTTAATCAAGGCTAAAACAGCTAAACTTATCAAAAGTCCCAAAAGACAGCTCTTAACAATAATACCACTCTCGTGCCAAAAATCATACCGCCTAGTGTAGATACCTTGGTATATAAATAAAAATATAACAACTGATTGTATTAGCATAAGGTTTGCGTATCTAAAAATGTCTTGAAAAAAATTATAATCTTGAATAACATTTCTAGTAATCACACTTAAAACGATACACGCCGATACAAATAGCATATCAACTAATAGCAAAATAAAAAAAGATAGACTTTTATTCATACACAACCTTTTTATCTATTAAAATCATCTTCAATTCTTATTATATCATCTTCGCCTGTATATTTTCCCACCTGTACTTCTATAAGAACCGCAGGTATCTTACCATCATTTGACAGACGATGGACTTCGCCCATTTTTATATATGTTGATTCGTTTTCTCTTAGCAAAAACGTATTATTATCAACCGTAACAGTGGCTGTTCCAGAGATAACTATCCAATGTTCATTTCTATGAAAGTGTTTTTGCAAAGATAGTCTTTTACCGGGTTTTACTACTATGCGTTTTATCTTATAGCCATCACCATCTTCTAAAACTGTGTAACTACCCCAAGGGCGATTGACAGTTAGATGTATGTTTGATAGCTCAGTATCTTTTATCTTGTTTATAACTTGCTTTACCTTTTGACTTGAGCCTTTTTTGCAAAGCAAAAGAGCGTCTTTAGTATCTATCACGATACATTCGTTTATATCGATAGTAGCTATCTTTCTATCGGAACCAAAGATTAAATTATTTGTAGAATTTATAGATATATGGTGCTTATTTATGGTATTGCCACTTTCATCTTTAGGTAGCTCATCATACAAAGCATCAAAGCTACCAAGATCGCTCCAACCGATATCAGAATGAACTATCTTAACATTTGTAGACTTTTCCATTACTGCATAATCTATACTATCCTCTGGTATGTTTAGCATATCTGCGGTCTTAATACGAACCATATCGCCTTTGCTTGAGTTATTAAAAGCTTTTAGCGAAGCATTATAAATTTGTGGTGAATGAATTTTTAGCTCATCTAAAAACACTCCTGCTTTAAACATAAACATACCGCTATTCCATTGATAGTTGCCATCTAAAAGATATTTTTGAGCTTGCTCTAAGCTTGGCTTTTCGTGAAAGGATATTACGTTTTCACCACTACTTTGTATGTAACCAAAGCCAGTATTTGCATATGTTGGCTTTATACCAAATACTACAAGGCATCCACTGTGTGCCAAATTTTTACTTTGATTTACTACATTTTCATACTCTTTTTTATTTTTTATAAAATGATCCGATGGCGTAACAAAGACTATCTCATCTTTATCTAAAGCCATACAAGCTAGGGCTATTGCTGGTGCTGTGTTTTTACCAATTGGCTCTAAAAGGTATCTTGCTTGAGTTACACCACTCTCTTCAATTTGTTCTAAAGACAGAAAATAGTGTTCGGCATTAGAAACTATCAAAATTTGTTCGCATAATTTTATATTTCTATCAATAGTAAGCTGAAAAAGTGATTTGTTATCAAATAGCTTTATAAACTGCTTTGGCATAAGCATCCTACTGATAGGCCAAAGTCTAGTGCCACTACCGCCACAAAGTATTAAATTTGTCATATTATCTCTCTTTAAATTCCTGATATTTTTGCTCTACAAAATTTTTTATTTCGTATTCAAATCTCTCTTTTGAAAACTTTAGTGCATTTTTGCGTATTTTTGATATATCAAACACATCAATATTTCTTTCAAATTTATCAATCGCTTGCAATAAACTTTGAATGCTTTGTTCGTTAAAATGCACACCACTTATCATATCAATCACAGTCTCTTTTGTGCCTCCTTTTGATAGACAAATAACCGGTGTCCCGCAAGCCTGAGCCTCAACTGGCGTAATACCGAAGTCCTCTTTAGCAGCAAATACAAAAGCTCTTGCTCGTTGCATTAAATCTATCATTACATTATCATTTTGATATCCTAAAATTTCTATATTTTTACCAGCTTTTGACTTTATTTTTTTCATATCTGGACCATCTCCAACAACAACTAGCTTTTTATCTGTTTTAGCAAAAGCTTCAACTATCAAGTCTATCTTCTTATATGGAACCATTCTAGAAGCAGTTAAGTAAAAATTTTCTTTATCACTTTTTACATCAAATTTAGAAGTATCAACTGGCGGATATATGACGCTGCTATCTTTGCCATATATTTTTTTAATTCTATTTGATATATAGTTACTATTTGCTATGAAATAATCAACTCTATTTAACGTAGCAATATCCCAAATACGAATTTTATGCAAAAAGTATTTAGCTATATATCCTTTTATCCCTTTATCTAACCCACTCTCTTTTAAATACTGAAAATAAAGATCCCACGCATATCTTATAGGAGTATGAACGTAAGAGATATGTAGCTGGTTTGAATGCGTTAAAACGCCTTTTGCAACTGCGTGTGAACTAGAGAGAATAATATCATAATCACTCAAATCAAACTGCTCTATCGCAAACGGAAAAAGTGGCAGATAGTTGCGATATTTGCTTTTAGATTTAGGTAGTTTTTGGATAAAACTTGTATTTACACTTTTTCCTTTTAAAATTTTTTCTCTATCACTATCGTTTAAAAAATCAATAAGGCTAAAAATTTCAAAATCATCCCAGATATTTGTAAAGCTCTCTATGCATCTCTCAGCACCAGCATAGACACTAAACCAGTCATGAACTAATGCTTTTTTCATTTTGTCTCCAAATTTTTAAATATCTTTATTATTTGATTTGCTGATCTCTCCCAACTGAATCTTTTTACATTTTCAAAGCCTTTTTGTTTAAGCTTGAGTTGTAACTTTTTATCGTTTAAAACTATCCCAATCTTATCTCTCATATCGTCTACATTATACGGATCAAAATACACTACACTATCTCCACAAACTTCTAATAAACTAGCAGCATTAGAGCATACTACTGGACAGCCACAAGCCTGTGCTTCAAGTGGCGGTATGCCAAAGCCCTCATATATTGACGGAAAAACAAAAAGAGTCGCTAGATTATATATACACGGCACATCATCGTCATTAATATAACCAGTAAAAAATACTCTATCTTTAAGACCTGCATTATTGATAGTATCTAAAATGCTATATTCACTCGTTATAAAATTATCTTTTTTACCGACTATTACTAAATTTATATTTAAATTTATAATGGCTAATAATAGACTTTTTAAATTTTTATGTGGCTTAACATTTCCCACAAATAATAAAAATTTATCTGGGAGATTATATCTATTTTTTATATTTTGTAGCTTTAATGTATTATAAGAATTATTAAATTTATTAAAATCTACAGCATTATAAACAATATCTATATTTTTACTAATTTTTGTATATTTTCTTATCTCATTAACCGAAAAATTAGAAACTGTGAGTATCTGATCGCTTATATTTGTCGCTTGATTTATAATCAGTTTTGCATATATCCTTTGTGCCAAAGTAAGTTTATCATAAAAAGCTAGATGAAACACGTCGTGTATGGTTACAACTCTTTTATTTGCTCTTATATGAAAAATAGGAATATTGTAATGCGGGGACCAGAAAATATCACATTTTGGAATTTTAAGTGCTAACTCAAACTGCTCTTTTATAGAATATATTTTACAATTGCACTCAATTATTTTAACCTTATCTGACCAATCATATTTTTGTATATCATTAGCACTACCAAGCAAGATGATATTAAATTTATCTACTAAAAACGGAATTATACTTTTAATATAAGTACCAATACCAGATGAGTTATGCATACGAAAGTCTATAGTTAATTTTGTCTTTTTCATAAATTTTTAAATACCTTGTAAAATTTACTTAACATTTTTATTGACAGTATCATCAAAACTACACACTATTAAGTCTTTTAGTCAATGTAATCGGCAAAAATATGCAGACTGTCGCTAAAAAAGATATGGATAATGCCATAAAAATACCATTTATTCCAAATTTATCGACTAATACATATTGAAAAAATATATTAATTAGTGCTTGTAAGGGAATGATATAATTTATAATAGCTATATTATTGCTAGCTTGTAGTGCAGATCCAAAAGCATCAGACCAATTTCTAATAATCATATATCCGATAGCCAAATAAATAGTAGTATATGATATTTGAAGATCGTCTCTACCAGATAGTAAGCTTATAATAAATTCATTAAATATTAAAAAGACTACACTTACGATAAAAGTTATGATAAAACCAATGATAATATTTTGCTTTAAAATTGATACGATATGCTTTATATTTTTTGACTGAAAAGATTCTGATATGTTAGAAAATGATGTCGCTAATAATATTGAATGCAACGTAGGTATTACATTAAATATCTTAGATACAAAGTTGTACTTAACAATTTCTACGTCGTTTAAAAATTTAGCTGCTATTATATAATCAATACACAAAACGCATGTAGATAACAGAAGAAATATAAAAAATTGTCTAGAAGACAAAAATATCTCATATGTAATGCTTTTATCGTATTTAGGCTTTATAAAGCCGATACTTTGATATATCGAAAGTATAAATACAAATAAATATGATAATGTGTATACCACAAAAACAAAAGAAATATCCATATCAAAATTTCGCATAATCATCAACACTATTGTAGAGTAAATAGAGATAATAGCTGGGTATATATTTGGATATATAGATCTACGTTCAGCAAATAATACTGCATATAAAATTTGAATTAATCCATTTAAAATAAACATATATAAAATCAAAAATATATCTATAAAACTTATAAGCTCCAGATATTTATTTATTAAAAATTTAGCCACCAGATAAGAAGCTACACAATCTATAGGAATGCTTAACAAAAGTATAAAAAAAATCAGAAACATCAAATTTGAATAAAATTGTTTTCTATCTATATTATTAACTATATATTTAGCAATAATATTTTGAATAGCAAGTGGCATACCTAGATTAAGGAGTATAAACCAAGCCATTAGCGATGACAATATAGAAAATAATGCGTATCCTTCGACTCCAACTATGCCAAACATTAGTCTAATATTTAAAAAAGCTAACAATAAGCTAACTATCTTACAAAGCCAACCAATAAAAACAGATATGGTATATTTACTTAAAATCAACTTATTAATCAATGTTTTTACATTAATCATAAATTTATTATCTACTTTCTATTATCATTTATACCTCTTAAAAAACGTGTAATATCTAAAATCCACCCAAATACGCGACCAAGTCTTATAAAAGGTAAAATATATACCATTTTAAATAATATACTTGATTTAAAATACAAAAAAACATATTTTATATTTAAAGCTTCTTTAAAATTTTCTCTGATAAAAGGGTTGATGTCTCCACGGCTAAAAATTAAAATTTGGTGCAAAATTCCCGCATAGTAGTATCCATATACATCATCTGCTATATTATTTTGTTTTAATAATAAATTTGTAGCCTGATAAAATTTCAAGATATTAGCAAATCTTTTATTCTTATCTCCTGTCGATGTCGGTGTGGTTTGATCATAATGCACAAAAGCTCTGTTTAAATAAGAAATTTTATTTGATTTAATGGCTATTTGTATACTATAAAAATTATCTTCACCAAAACCAAAATCAGGCACAACACAAGTTCTATAAATATCTGTTCTTACTAACTTACTGCTAAGTGATAAAATTATATCTCGATTTAGCATAGACTTAAGCACTTCCGTTTTATCATTAAAATTTTTACAAATATTTTTTTCATAAAACCGCCTATGTGCATACTCAATAAACATATCACTTATCACAAGATCACTGTCATTAATAATAGCTTCGCTATACAAACTTGATAGCATATCTAGCTCACACCAATCATCAGAATCTATGCATATGCAGTATTTACCAGATGCATTATTAAAACCAACATTTCTTGTTTTATTTACGCCTTGATTATGTAAATTATAAAAAATCTTGATATCATTTTTTCTATTTGGATAGAGCTCTATAACATTTTTTAGATTGTTTATACTATTATCTTGTGAACAATCATCTATAAATATATACTCTATGCTATCAAAATTTTGCTCAAACAACGATACTGCACATCTTTTTATATATTTTTCTACATTATATATCGGAACTATTACTGAAATTTTATATGACATACTTACAATACCTCCCATTCGCTTGTTTTAAATTTAGTTCATGTGCGTTTATATCTAAAACTTCAATACCAATTTGCTCTAATTTTTCATATAGATCTTTGTATTTTAATAAAGTCAAGTCATCTTTTATTCTTATGGCTTTTAAATTTATGCCGTTTATACCACACAATGTAAATAGTGCTGTGCTAAAAAATCCATATAAAGTATAGCTAGTATCTGGGTTATTTAATAACTCATTTACAATATACTCTTCTATAAGTAGATTTGTATTAACATATATAACATTATCTAGTCTATACTCCTCTCTTGGGTGTGGCAGATAGTAATCAATCTTAAATTTATCCAAGACTGCCTCAAGGACTATTTTATTTTGCTCAAGCTTACCTTCAAATATGGGTTGCCCTATAAATAGTCTTATCTCTTTATTCTTATGGCTGCTATTTGGTAAATTAAATTCAAAAAGCTTTATGCGTTTATGGCTTAAAACATCATCTGTGAAATTATCAAATATAGTATAATGCATTAAGACATCATTTTTATTAATGGGTTTTGGTCTAAAAATCAATCTAAATACTTCTAGTAAAAACCGCCCCCTATAATGCCTGGTTTTATTAAATTTAGCAGATTTTGTTATGCTATCTGCACCATCATCAAACGAAAATAGGCGTTTAAATTTGATAGCTCCAAACAAAACATCAAATATCTCATCAAATTTAGCAAAAAAAACATCATCATATTTTTTAAATCTAAAAATCCAGATTATTTTGCAGCACAACAAAAATAACCAATGCAACCCATACTGATTATGCTTTATCACATATTTCTTACATGCCATCTTCTCTATTCTTTTTATATAGTGCTCTATTTTACTATCTGAACTTATTTTTATAACGCAAAGCTCAAATGGCTCATTGTGATATTTTTCTATTATTTTTTGTGCTATAAGAATTTGAAGCGATGTAGTGCAAATAACTAAATTCATCTTATCTTCTTTGTTTGGAAATACAGTATCGGTATAATAATAAAATTTGATACCACCATTGCAATAGGCATATATTTTATCCCTTTTAAACTCGCAATATATAAAATCATAACATATATAAATGTAGAAATAACTGAACAATATGATATTTGTTTGTTCTTAGCATGATAAAACAGAAAATTTACAAGCAAAAGATATGATGGCACAAACCCAATACCAAGTATAAACATACAAAAATAATAATGTGTTCCAACAAAGCCTTTTCCTAAAAAAAATACAAATAAACTCTCTGGTATAGCATATGAAATGGCTCCTGCAACAGGACTAATAATTAGCGATAAGATAGCATATCTCCTAATGTCTTGACCATTTATTGTGTTGTTTTTTAAGGCATTAAATAGATATGGTATAGTTGCTTTATTAATAGACTGGATAATAAGCATAAAAACTGAAGCTAGTGAAAAACCAGCGGCATAAACACCAAGTGCAGATGTATCGTATGTATCATATATAAGCACTCTATCAAATTGTCCCTTTAAAAATCCGCTTAAATGATGAAGTAGTAATGGAGCACCGAAAGAATATATATACCCAAAACATAACTTGTAATTCAAAAAATTTAATCTTAATTTAAACTTTTGTCTTTTAAAAAAAATATATGAAAAAAACACTGTTATTAAATTACCAAAAAAAAGTGCCAAAAATCTATTTTCAATCAAATTTTTATCAATATTTTCAAGTATCAATATAGTTAAAACACAAGTCATAATGCAAGAAAATAACTGTGTACTTATATATAATATAGGTTGTCTTTGACACTGAAATAGTGATAACTGCACCGCTATAATAACTTGAATAAAAGTAATTATGGCAATTATCATAATAATCTTTAAATTTAAAAAATAAGCAACAATAAATATAAAAAAAGATGCGATAAAAGAGTATGTATGTCCTGCAAGGGCTAAATTTTTTAAATTTCTTTTTCCATAAAAATAATAATATCTTGCAACCGCACCATCTTGAGAAAAGCCAACAATAATGCCAAATAATATCAAATATATATTGTAGTATGCAATCTCACCAAAACCATCAACACCAAGCTTTCTACTAAGATATGGCATCAACAAAAATGTAGGGATATTTACTAATATATTTCCTGCAACATATATAGCACTATCTTTAACAACCATCATTAAAAGATATCGCTTTTTTTAATCTGTGCGTTTTTCTTAATATTATTTTTAGCTACTTTACCGATTAACATTTCATAATCATCTGCACTAAAATCGCCATTTGCTGGGCGTTTTACCCATAAATTATTCTCGCTCAAGACTTCGCCAATCCTTATATCAGCATCAGCCACAACGGAAGCGAAAGCAAAGTCTTTTGTAGGTTTTTCACCATCAACTAATGTATCTTTACTACCACCACGCATTAGTTTTAATGCTTTAGCTCCATTTTTTAATTCACAAAGAGCCTTCTCGTCCATAGAGCAAACTATATCCGGGCCAACCCTATCCATAGTATCGGTAAAATGACGTTCCAATATAGAAGCACCGAGTGCTACTGCCCCCAAACAAGAAAGATTATCTGTAGTATGGTCAGAAAGCCCGATAACAGCATCTTTAAAATTTTGTGCCAGCTCACACATCGCACCTAATCTAACATCTTCATATCTAGTTGGATATACATTAGTGCAATGAAGCAATGCATACGGAACACCAGCTGCACGTATAATATCAACAGACTTTTTAATACTAGCTATACTATTCATTCCAGTTGAAAGGATAATAGGCTTTTTAAATGATGCAACTAATTTTATCAAAGGGTAGTTATTGCACTCTCCAGAGCCGATCTTATAGGCTGGTATATCCATTTTTTTAAGACGTAGTGCTGCTGCACGAGAAAATGGTGTAGAGATAAAGATCATACCTTGCGATTCAACATACTTTTGCAAAGCTATCTCGTCAGCCTCGCTTAATGCACAGCTATTCATTATCTCATATATTGATTTATCAGAGTTTCCGGGTATAACACTTTTTGCTTCGTCGCTCATCTCATCTTCTATTATATGCGTTTGATGTTTAATAATCTCTGCCCCTGCCCTCTTTGCAGCATCTACCATTTCAAAAGCAGTTTTTAGTGATCCATTGTGATTTATACCTATTTCACAGATTATAAGTGGTTCATAATCATAGCCAACCACTCTAGAGCCTATATTAAATTTATTATGTTTCATTTTATTATTTCTCTCGTTTTTTTATAAATTTTATTAATTTTAATTTTAACATATAAATAAATCTCCTTAAGCCACACAGATAAGGCACTGCCCCCCCCCATAGCACTTAAATAGGCTATAAAATTCTGCTTATAATCAACATAATTAATATTAAATTTTATAAAATCTCTTGGGTCTTGGATATTAAGTTTAAATTTTCTACAAACTTTACTAAGTGGGATAAGCTTACTAAAATGTATAAATATCCACGTCTTAGGATAGTAATTTGTATTTTTATTATTTTTAAAATCATATACCCCCAATCCAAAATCACTCTTTTGAAATTTCATATGATAGTATGATATTAAGCTATTTTCTATACTATTATTATCCACTCTAAAAGCTTTATATGAAATAGGCATTTTAAGCTTTTCGCAAGTGTAGTCTTTTGTAAAATACGTTTGCTTATCAACTCTAAACAAGCACAAATCTCCACCTATACCGCAAAACAAGCTCTCAGATAGACAAAATATATTATTATTTTGCATAATAATATTTACACCGCCAAGCTTTAAAAACTCATTATCGCTAATCTTATTATAAATTTCTCTTATCTGCTTTATTCTATCAGGTATTAATATTATATCACCATCTATTTTAACTGCCCATTTCTTAGTTGTTTGCATTAGTGAAAAATTGTAATAATTTACTAAACTTCCATAATCATTAGCATCAAGTAGCTTGTATTTATCACTACCTTGTGACCAAACCTTTGGTAAATAATGAAAAGCTTTTATTTTATTGTCATATCTTTGAAGAGCTTTTTGTATTATCTCTTGTGTATTATCACTACAGTCGTTATATACTATAACAAGTTCATCAACTATATCTATCCAGCTATCTATTACTTGCTCTAAGTATTCACCTTCATTTTTACATCTAATAAAACCACTAATACCATCATCTCTAGTCTCTGGGCTAAGCAAGTCAAAATTAAGCTCTGGCTTAACAACTTGAATTATATTGTTCTTCATTTTCAAGCTCTTTAATAATTTTATCTGCGTATACTAAGTCATCTTTGCTATCTATATCTACAGAACTTAATTCGTCCATATCATAAATTTCAATAGGCTCAATAAAAAACCTTTTATGTTTTATTAAATCATCAATATAGTTTATATATATTGCACCATTTGGTTGATAAGCAACTGGTAAACTCTGACGTGGAGCCTCAAGCATATTGATTTCTCTAATAGCTTCAAGCTTATCTCCAACTCTTATAAGGCTTTTAAAAGGATGATGTTTGCACACTAATACAGAAATAACACTCTTGCACTCGTTTTGTAGAAAAATATCATATGCTTGTTTTATATGAGTAGCGGTTCTTAGTGGACTTGTTGGTTGCAAAAGCGTAGCTATGCCATCTTTAAGTCCCAACTCATCTATCACATGTAGCATAGCAGATATAGAACTAGCTTTATCACTTGCTAACTCAGCAGGTCTTTTTACGACTATTGCACCAAATTTTATAGCCTCTTGTGCTATTTCATCACCATCAGTTGAAACAACCACTTTATAAAAAATACCGCTTTGTTTTGCAGCCTTGATAGCTCTAGCTAGCAACGACAAGCCACCTACTTTAGCTAAATTTTTAAGAGGAATACCTTTTGAACCTTGTCTTGCTAGTATAATTGCTATATTTTTCATTACTCAACAAACCTTTTTTGTATGTCAGTTTGCCATATCAAATGGTTATTTATAAATTTTTTAAATTCTTCAATGCTATTGCTATTACCTTTAAAATAAGGACTTGGTTTAAATTTACCCACACTTTTTATATTTTTTATTGCTTGTAATATCTGACACTTATCATATCCACAATTTATAATAGATTCATAGCTAAATCTCCCTTGCTGTCTTGTGCCGACATTGATAGTGCCTATACCATAAAATGGAGCCTCTCTAATTCCAGCACTTGAATTGCCTATAATAAATTTAGCGTTTTTAAGCAATGTTAAAAATCTTTCAAATCTAATTGATGGGTAAATTTTTATATTATCGCTTTTTATGTTATTTATCGCATCTATTATAAAATGCGATCCATTGTCATTATTTGGATATATTACAATATAATTTTGTTTTGATATTTTAAGTGCGTCAAAATACTCTTTAGCATAGTTTTTAATACAATCAACTTCTGTGGTTACTGGATGAAATAACGATATAGCATAATCATCAAACTTTATATCATATATACGTTTTACAAGCTCTAGGCTTGGTAAATCATCATTACTCATAATATCTAAATCAGCAGAGCCTATAATAAAAACAGAATCTTCACTCTCGCCCATTTTTAACACACGCTCTTTTGCTTTATCGTTAGCCACAAGATGAAAATGTGCGAATTTAGTTATCGCATGCCTTATGCTCTCATCAATCGTTCCCGATACTTCACCGCCTTCTATATGACAGATCAAACGGTTACTAAATGCTGCACATATAGCACCGGCCAATGCTTCAAGCCTATCCCCATGAACAAAAACCATATCCGGGTTAACTTGGGAAAATACTCTCGAAAATACACTTATTGAATTGCCAATAACAGAATCCATTGGTTCGTTTATAAATTGATTATTAAGCAAGTAAATGTTTTTATAGTTTTGCAATAGCACTTCTCTGTATGTGCCACCATATGTTTCAAGCATATGCATACCAGTTATTATTAGATGAAGTTCAAAATTATCATTTTTTTCAATATAATTTAAAAATGATTTTATCTTACCAAAATCTGCCCTTGTTCCAGTTATAAAAAGTAGTTTTTTCATTTAATTATAGCACATAATAAATTTTTAAATTTACTTTGCAACTCTTGCAAAAACTTCTCATTTTTTGCCTCAAATCTAGTTACAATAACTGGCGTTGTATTTGATGCTCTTACTAACGCCCAACCCTCTTCAAACTGAATACGAATACCGTCTATTTCAATGATATTTAAAATTTTTGGTAGCTCATGATAACCACTTTTTATACTGTTTTTCAGCTCTTCAACGATCTTAAATTTACTCTCTTCACTTACTTTTATCTTTATCTCATCGGTGCTAAAAACAGGTGGCATCTTGTCAAGCTCGGCATCTAAATCAAAACCTTTATGCACTAGCTCAAGAACTCTCATCATAGCATAAAGTGCATCATCAAAGCCAAAATATCGCTCCTTGAAAAATATATGCCCACTTACCTCTGCGGCAAGATCTACATTTAGCTCTTTCATCATCTTTTTAATGTTGCTATGACCGGTTTTACCCATAAAGACTTCGCCGATTTTAGCGATCTCGTCATACATATTTTGAGAGCATTTAACCTCTCCTAAAACGCGTGGATTTTTCATATTTAGTGCATACAAATAGGCTAATTCATCACCCTTTATATTGTGTTTTGGTGTTATGACAGCTATGCGGTCACCGTCCCCATCAAAACCAAATCCAAGCTCACACTCACCACTTTTAATACACTCAAAAATATCCTTTAAATTCTCTTTTTCGCTTGGGTCTGGATGGTGGTTAGGGAAGTTGCCATCAGGCTGTGGATACAAAATCTTAGCGTTTAATCCAAGTCTTTGAGCAATAGGCATGAGCGAAACACCTACCGCACCATTAGCACAATCAATCACAAATGGCTTTTTATACTCTCTTAACGCTTTAAATTCTTTTACAAAAAACTCCACGTAATGGCTTAAAATATCAAATTTTTCGCACTCTATGTCATCAGGTATAGCCATTTTACTTACGATTATTTCATTAACCGTAGCTTTTAAAATTTGCAAATCAACCCCAAAAAAGCTATCTTTTTTTATAGTAATCTTAAAGCCATTATACTCTTTTGGGTTATGTGAGCCAGTTATCATTATGTTCGCGTCAAAATAATCAGCATACACACTAAAATATCCCACAGGCGTAGGTAACAACCCTATATCATAAATTTTTATCCCGCCAACGTTATTTAATCCGCTTAATAAAAATTTAAAAAGCTCACTAGCACTAAGACGTGCATCATAGCCCACACTTAGCGTCTTTACACCAAGCTCAACCATCTTGCGACCAAGTCCAACACCAATGGCTTTTACACTCGTTTCGTTTAAATCTTTTTCAAAAATGCCACGTATATCATACTCTCTAAAAATTTCATCGTATTTCATAAATTTAAAAGCCTATAAAATAAAAAATAATTAAATGATAATAACAGAAAATTAATTAAATATAATTAAAATAAAATCGCTTTCTTTTTTGAATTTTTGTATATTTTGGAGATTTTAATAATGATTTTTAAATAGTTTGACCCACCAAATGGTAGGTCAAATTTAAAGCACAAAATGGACTACATCATTCCACCCATGCCGCCCATTCCGCCCATATCAGGCATCGCTGGAAGCGGTTTATCCTCTTTTAGTTCACTTATAGTAGCCTCTGTAGTTAGCAATAAACTAGCCACAGATACGGCGTTTTGAAGTGCTACACGCTCAACTTTAACAGGATCAATAATACCTGCTTCAAACATATTCACATACTCTCCATTAATAGCATTAAAGCCGCAATTTGTATCATCACTTGTCTCTATCACATTTGCAACCACACCAGCATCAAAACCAGCGTTTTCAGCGATCTGGCGAAGTGGTGCACGCAATGCACGGCGAACTATCTCAGCACCGATCGCCTCATCACCTTTTAGTTCAAGTTTCACACGTTTTGAAGCGACAATAAGAGCTGAGCCACCACCGACTACGATACCCTCTTCTACGGCTGCACGTGTAGCACTTAAAGCATCATCTACACGGTCTTTTTTCTCTTTCATCTCAGTCTCAGTTGCAGCACCTACTTTAATAACTGCAACACCACCACTTAGCTTAGCTAAACGCTCTTGTAATTTTTCTTTATCATAATCACTTGTAGTCTCAGCGATTTGAGCTTTTATCTGATTTATTCTAGCATCTATCGCTGCCTTCTCACCAGCACCATTTACAATAGTTGTATTATCTTTATCTATCACAACGCTTGATGCTTGTCCTAAGTCATTTATCGTAGCACCCTCAAGCGTTCTACCTAGCTCTTCGCTGATTACCTCGCCGCCTGTTAAGATAGCGATATCTTCAAGCATAGCCTTTCTGCGGTCGCCAAACCCAGGTGCTTTAACAGCTGAGATATTTAAAACGCCACGAAGTTTATTTACAACAAGTGTCGCTAATGCCTCACCTTCAATATCCTCTGCGATAATTAAAAGAGGCTTACCTGTCTTTTGAATTTGCTCTAAAACTGGTAATAAATCTTTTAAATTTGTAATCTTTTTATCAAAAAGCAATATAAATGGATTGCTTAGCTCAACTTGCATTTTTTCAGGGTTTGTGATGAAATATGGGCTTAAATAACCACGGTCAAACTGCATACCCTCAACTACATTTAACTCATCTTGTATTGATTTTGCCTCCTCAACTGTTATAACGCCATCTTTGCCGACTTTCTCCATCGCATCAGCAATTAGCTTACCAATACTTTCGTCTGAATTTGCCGATATTGTAGCGATTTGTGCGATCTCTTTTGAGCCAGATACTTTTTTAGAGATATTTTTTAGCTCTTCAACAAGTGCTGCCACCTCTTTATCCATACCACGTTTTATCTCTATTGGATTTGCTCCAGCAGTAACGTTTCTAAGCCCTTCTTTAAATATAGCATGAGCTAAAACTGTTGCAGTAGTAGTGCCATCGCCTGCTTGGTCGTTTGTCTTACTAGCTACTTCACGAACTAGGTTTGCACCCATATTTTCTATCGTATCTTTTAGTTCTACCTCTTTAGCTACACTCACGCCATCTTTTGTGATAGTTGGAGCACCAAAGCTTTTTTGAATAAGCACATTTCTACCGCGTGGTCCCATCGTAACTTTAACAGCATCATTTAGTTTGCGAACACCTTCATATAGCTTATTTCTAGCATCATCTGAATAAAAAATTTCTTTTGCCATTTGTCTTTCCTTAATTATTAATTTATTTAATTATACCTAAAACATCATCAGTATTTAGTACAAGGTATGCCTTATCATCTAAATTTATCTCGGTTCCTGCATACTTTGCGAATACAACTTTATCGCCAACTTTTATACCTTCCACCTCAGCACCTATTGCTTTTACTTCACCACTTAAAGGTTTCTCTTTAGCATTATCAGGTATAATGATGCCTGAAGCTGTGGTTTTGGTCTCTTCCACACGCTCAACTAGAACGCGTTTTCCTAATGGTTGAAAATTCATTTGTTCATCCTTTATGGTTAATTTTCATTGAATTTAGCACTCTTTATTTTTGAGTGATGAAATAATAGCATTTTTTGATATAAAAGTCAATGATTTTTATAAAATTTATTACAATCTTTAGCGTATAGGACTAAAGTTTTATGATATAAAATACTAAATGAAAGGTAAAAAATGAAAAAAATCATATATATTTTGGTGGCACTACTAATAGTGCTTGGATTTGCGATAGGCCTTATTTTTACTAGCAGCGGTAACACTATGATAGCAAATTTATTGCAGAATAAAGCCAAAGAAAACGGCGTAGAGCTAAGCTTTTCTAAATTTATGCTTGGACTAAATAGTATTGATACTGTTGCGATCATAAACGGCGAAATAACTGTGAACTTAAATGGTAAATTCTCTGTTTTTTCACAAAATTTAAATCTAAATTACAACATTTTAGCAAATAATCTAAAATCAGCAAATTTAAACCTTAAAAATCCTATAAATTTAAATGGCACGATAGTCGGTAAACTAAATGATCTAAACATAAATGGTGCAGGCACGGCACTTGGCTCAAATGCTGATTTTAACGTAAATTTAAAAGAGTATAAACCACTCACCTTAAACATAAACGCCAAAAAGCTAAATCTCTCAGAAGCCCTAGCATTAGCCAATCAGCCAAACTATGCAAATGCTTTGCTTGACATAACTGCAAACATAAATGAAAATAATGGCAAACCAAATGGAATAGCAGAAATTTTACTCTACGATGGCACTTTAAACTCAAATTTAATAGCAAAAAAACATAATATTAGTTTATCAAAGGATTTAAAATTTAAAAGTGCAATAAATGTCGATATAAACGGCGATATGGTAAATGCAAAGAGTATGCTTTTATCTGAAATATTGAATTTAAAAACTACAAGTTCCACTTATAATATCGCCAAAAATGAGCTTACAAGCGACTTTGACGTAGATGTACAAAATCTAGCAAATTTACAAAGCATAATAGGACAAAAGCTAAACGGTAGTATCAAAGCAAAGGGTAAAATAAGCGTGAAAAATAATAAACTTGATAGCTTAAACACCGATATAAACACACTTAGTGGAGTAATAAAAGCGAGTTTAAATGGTAAAAAACTAAACGCGACGTTTGATAAGATAAGTTTAACCCAAATTTTAAAAATGATAGATCAGCCAATTTACGCAAATGCCGATATAAATGGCGTTGTAGCATTTGATAGCTTAACAAATTTAAAAGGTAAAGTAAAGCTAAAAACACAAAATGGTAAATTAAATGCTGCCGAGCTTAAAAAATCAGCAAATATTGAGCTTGACAAGGATGAGAAATTTGATCTTGATACAGATATAAGCTTAGCTAAAAATGTAGCTGACTTTAGAGCAAATCTTGCAACTGAACTAATGAATTTAAATGACATAAAAGGAAGTTTTGACATTACAAATAGCGAGTTAAAGCTCACTGCAAATGTCAATGTAGATAAGCTAAAAAAACTAGCTCCTATTACAAAAATGCAGCTAAATGGCAAATTAAATGCCGATATCACAGTAAATAAAAATGATAAAACCTTAAACGCACAAATCATCTCGAATAGCCTAGCAGAAGGCAAACTAAATGCGACCTTAAATAATGGCAATCTAACTGCAAACCTAAGTGGTTTTACATTCAAAGGGCTTAGTGCACTTCTTGGACTTGAACATATTTATGACGGACTAGGAGATGCTAAACTAAGCTACGATACAACCGCACAAAAAGGCATTTTTAACGTGGGTATTAATGAGGGTAAACTAGTCGCGTCACAGCTTACAAATACGATAAAAATGCTAAGTGGACGTGATATAACAACCGAAATTTATAAAAATGGTGAGGTTGCAGGCGAGATAGATAAAAGTTTAATAAGCTTTAATGCTAAAATGTCCGCAAAACGAAGCGACATAAATGTGACAAAGGGTATTTTTGACACGGCAACTGGGGCTATAAATATACCGGTTGATTTTCGCTATGAAAAAACAGATGCCAAGATAAACATCACAGGTACCAATAAAGCCCCAAAATACAGCGTAAGCTCGGACTATCTGCGTGGCAAAGCAGAAAAAGAAATAGACAAGTTCTTAGACAGACAACTAGGCAAGAATAATAATTCAAGCAACGACACAAAGGATGCAGTTAAAGGGCTTTTAAGAAGTTTGTTTTAAATTTAAAATAGTAGCAAGAGATAACTAAAATATCTTTGCTACTAGATGTTGCCTTTTATACTCATTTATTCTAATAAAAAGCAAATTTTTATTTTCATTATTGTATAGCTTTAGATTTTACAATAAGCGAAAAGCGAATCAAAAAATGACCATGCATAGCATAAATATATACATATGTTTAGTTTATGTGATATGCATCAAAAAGATATAAAATTTAAAAGCTATCTATTGATACGTTATATGACAAACTAGCTATCGTGGTAAATTTTAATTGACTCTAATACAAAAGAGATTTGTTTTTGAAAAATTTTAATAATATGAAAAAAATAATATCAAAACCACTTTTTTATATAGATAATATGGTTAATGTAATATCTTATCTGTAAAGTTTTGTAAGAAATCAAAGTGAGAGAAATTTGGTGATAAATGCCTAAATATAACGGTTTGGAGCCATTTTATTTAAAATCAAAGTGGCGAATTTATTTTACATTACTTTACAAAAGCTTTACAGAATTTTACACTGCTTTTTACAAGCTTTTAAAAGCCGTTTAAATAGGCTTTAAATTAAGCTCTTTTCATATGCGATACAACCCTGCCTATTATATAGCAATGCTCCAAGTTGTGCTTTTCTATTATTATAGGATCATACTTTTCATTATCTGAAAATAAAGTTATAGCTTTTGTGACAGGGTTTTTTTCGACGCGTTTTACAAAAATATCGCCGTCATAGTTTATAATGTATATACAGCCGCTAATTAGCCCACTCTCGTTTTGCATTGGATTTATAAACAATAGCTCTCCACTTGTAATGGTAGGCTCCATACTATCGCCACGAGAGTTTATTATGTGCATGTTTGATATATTGCCACTTATGCGTAAAAACATTCTTAAAAATTCTTCATCAAAGTCCATAATAACAGGAGCTTCATCGTAGTTAATTACACCATTTCCGGCACTTGCATAGGTGTCTTCGAAGTATGGTATGGATATTATATTTGTTTGTTTGTGTGAGTTTTTAAGATTAGATGGATTGTCGGACAGATTGACGGACAAATTTTGTGATTGGGAGACAGATTGGTCGACAAATTTTTTGTGATTGTCGGACAGATTGACGGACAAAAATTCATCTAAAAAATCTGATGGTGTTACATTAAAAGCTGATGATATTTTTTTTAAATTTTCATAAGTAAAATTTTCAACCGCACCAGCTTCGTATTTTTTGATAGTAGATATTGATATTCCTGATTTCTCAGATAAATCGTTTTGTGTCCAACCGTACAAATCCCTGTATTCTTTCATTCTCAAAGAAAGTTCCATATTTTACTCCAAAATCTATAAAAACCCTTGACAAGTTCCTTAAATTATACTATAATTTCAAAACCATTTAGGAAATAATACCTTATAAAAGGCAAAAAATTTCTTAACTGAGTTCTTTTAAATTTTATTGTTAAATTTTTAAAAAGGAGCAAATATGCACGTAGGTATAAAAAGTGAGCGTATCGGCGAAATTTTAGGTGCGTTAGGTCATATAGCTATGAGCGAGGATTTTTATGGAAAAGAGGCAATCGTTGATCTTATAATCTATGCCGTATCTTATCACGTACAAGAGCGTAGCGAACATGGTATTGAAAATTCTCTAAAATGTCGTGAGATGAAATCTCAAATAGATCTCGAACAACTTGTGCGGCAAATGTCTTGTAAGGGACGCTAGAGTTAAAAAATAGCTTGTTGGTACTCTTTGAATGTATAAGATAAGCCTTTGTTAGGGTATATACCGCAGGAAATATTACAAGAATTTTTTTCTGCAAAGTCATATTCTTTAGCATGTCTTCTCGTTGTTTTTGAGTCTTTTTAATGTAGGAAATCACGTTTTTTAGGATTTCCTCTTTAAGAGGTTCTATTTGAAATTCTTTGTTTTCTATAGATTCGGCAACAACTGCGTCTAATTCCTCTAATACTTCTCTTGGAATTTGAGTCAGTATATCTCTTATAATGTCCTCAAATTTATTATAGTATAAAACGGCTTTACGCATTATAGATCCTTTTTTGCAAAATTATACAGTAAAAACTTAACAATAAAAATTTATAGTAAAGGAGTAGCCATGGGAAAGAGAGTAACACCGGTCGCAAAGGCTGTAAAACAAAAGACTAAATATGATCTAAAAGACTACTGTGAGATGCGTGGACTAAGTCTAAGTAGCTTTTATAAGGGTTATATAAGTAAAAGAGCTAAAAAAGTGCTTGAAAAAGATGGAATAAAAGTAGCGTAAGGCAATAGGTATGTGGGTAAATTCTAAAGAGGCGGCGGAAATTTTGGGTGTAAAATATGATGCCTTGCAAAAAGCAACGCGTCGTTCAGAGAAGTCTGGTAAAAAATTTTGCTCTATAAAGTTCCATAAATTATACTTTGAATACATCGACGGACGCGGTGGTGCTTCAGGAAAAATCCTTCAAATCTGGCTAGACGATAACATAGTAAACAACACAAAAGGAAAATCAGATGAAAACAGTAGTGATAGAGCAAACCCAAGCAAAGGGTTTAATAAAGTTAATGCAAACGCAAGAGAAAAGGGGGCAGGCACAAACGCAGGAGTTCATAAAGAGTATGCAGAGCAAAGGGTTTCAAATAGCTGTAACGCCAATGGGTGTGTATGGCTGGAAAGTAAAGAGAGCGTAGATGGATGCTTTGTTTATAATTTGCATGACAATCATAGCATTAGCAGTAATATACTCATAGATAAAAAAGCAAATAGACAAAGTAGCGTAAATGAGAGTGATAAAACAGATATTTGCAACTTTGTTACTAGTGCTGATAATTTCAATAATAGTTCTTGTCCTATGGATTATAAATGGAGTTTACAGAATGAAGAGGTAAGTGACAAATCCATAGTAGAAAAAGTATATGAGTGCGAGGCAGTGGATAATAGTAATAAACTACCGCTTATAGCTACTTGCTCTGATAAGAAAAGAAAGGCTGCCTTTGAAAAATATAATGTTATCAAAGAGTGGGAAAACGCCAAAGGCAAGATAAAGGAAGCTGATTTTATAGAGTATATAAACTCAAAAAATATATGTTCTATAAAGCTAACATCAAACAAATTATACGACTGGCAAAGAAAGTATAAAAATGGTGGCTTAGATGCATTAGTCGATGAGCGAACGAACAATAAAACGCTAATGTTAGAGGCTTTAGGTTTAAAAGACTACGCTATAAAATTAATCCACGCACAGCAAGGCAGGATAAACGTAACAAACATATACAATTTGCTTAATTATGAGGCTATTAAAAGTGGTCAATTCAATCTTGAAGCATTTAATGGCAAAAAAGATGAGATTGTAAGCTATGAGGTTGTTTATCGCTTTGTTAAAAATTATCTTAATAAAAACAAACTGCTTAAAAATATAATCCTTTACGGTGAGGATGGAGCTATTAGTCGTGGGTTACCTTCCCTTGGCATAAGCAACTGGGCGGTGGATAGTATAAATCAAATAGTAGAAATAGATGCATCACCGCTTGATTTAATATGCAATGCCTCCGACATCTGCGATATGATAGGGTTTAACGCCGTAAATAACATATTTAAAGATAAAGATGAGTTTGAAACATACGTCAAAGAGTGGCAAAAACGCTACACCATAATTGCTTTAATAGATACCTACTCTGGCGTTGCGACATTTCATATATCAGATACTGAAAACAGCGTAGGCATAGCAAGAGCGGTAGCTAAATACATACTAAGATATGGCAAACCAGCTGTGATTAAGGGCGATAACGGCAAAGCCTTTAAGAGCGAGCATATAAGCTCTGTTATGAGTGCATTAGAAATTGAGTATAGAGCAGTGCGGGCTTATAGCGGATGGCTAAAACCTTATGTTGAGAGAAATTTTAGGGCGTTACAACATAATTTTACCGCAAATTTAGCAGGTTTTATCGGACACAACATCACTCAAAGACAAGCTATTGAATTTTTCTACTCTAAAAAAGAGAGACGACTTAAAAAAGGCTATAAGACAAACCTAAGAGAACTTAAAAATTTACAGCAAGTACAAAGCCTAATGGATATGTATAGCGAAAAGTTTTTAAATACTCGCTACCTAGAAAGACTTGAGATGAGCGTGTGTGAAGCTTACAATCAAAAAGCACATGAAGCAGTAGCAATGGACGCGATAAGTCTAAGTGCAAGGCTAAGCAAAAGGGAGCTAAAAAGCGTAAATAAAAAGGGTGTTAGTGTGGATAATCTTTACTATCAAAGTCCGGATTTATTTAACTATGAACGCGTTTGGGTAAATAAAAATATAGACAATAACCACGAGTGCTTTGTATGGGATAATGAGAATAATTTTATAGGTGTTGCAGTGGTGCTTGATGATAAAGTAGGCGTTAGTGTTGAAGTCGCAAAGGCCGGTGCTAAACTCTTTAACAAACGCTTAAAAGAAACCAAAGAGGCTAAAACTATCGCAACAAATGAAATAAGAGAAGATTTTATAAATTTTATAGAGAATATAGAGGTTAAGGAAGCGATAAAACCTAGCGTAAAGGCGGTAAATAGTGAAAGCAGACTTATAGGTATTGCCAACCAAAAGGCTAAGTCTGTGATTAAAAATGAGGCATTAAGCGATGAGATACTTAATGTAGCCGGTAGTGATATTAAAAAGTGTAAAAAACATAAAGGGTGGGAGCATTTTGGAGTTAAATAAAAGCCTTTAAAAGCGTATTAAACGATGTTTAAACATTTTTAAAAGTCTTTAAAATAAACATAAAGGAGAAGAAATGAAAGAAATCATAGATAAACTCAATGAGTTTTTAAAAGAAAGCAAGATAAGTGCTTCAGCTTTGGCTCGTGCAATTGGTGTTAGTAGTGCAGCAATAAGTCAATTCAGACAAGGAGTATACAAAGGTGATACCAAAAGTGTTGCTATAAAGGTAGAAAAATACATAAATAACTACCAAATTAAAAGCGAGACAAAAAGCACCGTGCTAAAAGATGAAATTTTTGCTAGCAAAGATGCAAAAATGGCAAAGTTTGTCATCAATGAGGCTATAAATGAGCGTGAGATAGCTCTTGTGTATGGCAGTGCAGGCACAGGAAAAACAACTATACTTAAAGAATTTGCAAAAAATAGCCCAAATGCAGTGCTAATAGAGGCTACTTGTCACACTACGGCTAAGGTGCTTCTTGAAGAGCTTTGTGAGGCACTAAAGATAGATGGTGCAAATAGTATAAATGCAAAACTAAAGGCTGTGGCTAGGTTTTTAAAAGATAACGACAAGATAATCTTAATAGATGAAGCAGAGCATCTGCCTTTAAGAGCCTTAGAGGACTTAAGGCGAATTTATGACTTTTCGCGTACTACGATGATACTTTGTGGGACTGAGATACTGCTAAATAACCTAATGGGCAAGAATAAGGAGTTAAGGCAACTTTACTCACGCATATGCGGTAAGTGGTGCATGCAAGGACTAAGCGAGGCGGAGTGTGAGAGCTTTTATGGTAGCGGAATATATGAGTATAGCAAAGGTAACTTTAGAAGCTCTGCGAAGCTATATAAAAAGGCACTAAGACTAGCACAACTTAATGAGTGTGAGCTTGATAATGAGATCATAGCAAATGCTACACAAATGGTAATACTAGGATAAATTATGACATACGCTCAAATAGCTGTTATTTTAGGGCTTAGCACAGAGAGAGTAAGACAGATAGAAAAACGAGCTATTGCAAAACTTACTCATCCTAAAAATAAAAAGCTATGGGGAAATATAAAAGATAGTTTAATAGAGCTTGAAAAAGAGAGAGCTAAAAGAGATAATGAAAGCGAGATAACTAGATGATACACGGACTAAACGGATTTTATTCACGCAAATTTTATGAGCTTGATGGAGAATTTATCTGTCTAAAAGGCTCTAAACAAGCAGTGGATGTAGTAAAGATTTAAGTATTTAACAAGCCGCTTGTGGGCGGTTTGATTAAGTGCTTGAGCTCAAAAACACTTTAAATAAATTTCGGTGGGTTGTGAAAGCAACCTTAATCTTTAGTGTTGGTTCTTAGGTGTGGCTTTATTGCATCTTTAAAGAACATAAAAATAAAAAGGATAAAAAATGACACAAACCGTAGTAAATAGCGACATAGATGTCTTAATAGATGCCTTACGTAGCTTAGGTGGTGGAGCTTTTTTAAGCGAAACCTCAAAAAATCTAAAAACAGCCATAAATTCAGTCGTTCAGACTGAAAAGTCAGCGAATATAACTCTAAAGCTAACCATAAAGCCTGACCAACATGAAAAAGGTCAAATAGTAGTATTTGGCTCAAATAGCGTAATTTTACCAAAAGAGCCTATTAAAACTAGATTTTACGTTAGTAAAGAGATGTTACCTAGTAGAAATGCACCGGATCAGTTGGTGTTTGATTTTAAGAAATAAAGGATAGAAAATGCAAAAAGAACTAAATGAATACATAGTGCCAAACATAGAAATAGACAGCAAAAAAAGAGCCGTCATAGTCCATAAAGACTATATGCTAAGAGATGAGTTGCTAAAAGAGCCATTAAGAAATAGTTACTGCATAAACGCTCTTGATATTGATAGCTTTGTAGGGCTAGTAAATGAATACAAAGAGTCAAGCTCAAAGCTATTTTTTGATGATAAGAGTATAAAGTGCATAGTGGATTTTAACACCAAGGATAAAGCAGAGTTTTGTGAAAAACGCATAGGGCTAAACTTAGCCTACACGCCGTTTTACTCAGGTTTTATTCAGAGTTTAGATATGAATTTATCACAAAGAGATTTTATATTCTTGCTTAAGTCTTTGTTTATGTATATCACTAAGATAGATGGTAGGCCAAACGACAATATGGATGTTATTGAGTTAGCCCAAAGCTTACAAGCGGTTAAGAAATTTGATAGCATTCAAAAAAATACTAGCTCAAAGATAAGCCTAGATGTAGAGATAAAATCAGGTGCAAAAGAAAACTTAACATTGCCAAACAAGATAACATTTAAACTACCTATTTATGAAGCCGACGTTAGCCTGATGGGCGAGTTTGAAGTGGAGCTATTTGTAGATATTAAAAACGATAGCGAGTTTAGCATAAAGCTTATTTGCTATACGGCAGAGATAATAAGGCGTGAAGTTTTAAACCAGCTTGTAAAAAACATACAAGAAAAGTGTGATGACGTAACGGCTTATAAGGCTAGTTTGATTTGATTTTTAGGGCGGCTTACGAGCCGTCTTATAAAATTAAATTTTAACAGAAAGGATATATATGAGAACAGCAAGATTAGTATTTGTCTCAACTCCATATGCAAGCATAGATTGCAAGGATAGAGACAGAAGCTATTATGCAAAGCAGCTTGCAAAAGAAGCTTGCAAAATAGTAAGACTTAATGGGTATGAGCCAATTAGTCCGATACTCGCCTTTATGGATATTTACAGTGAGTTTGAGCGAGATAAGATCATGAAAAACTGTGAAGAGCTTTTAAGGGTATGTAGCTATTATTACTATTTTCAAAGCAAATGGAGTGATAACAGTAGAGGTATGCAAGAGGAGAGAGCTTGGGCAAAAGAGTATGGGCTAAGTGAGCTTAAATTTAGTTTGTTTGAGTAGGTAAAGATGGCTGTGCGGATAGTTAAAAAATCACCCAACGGGTTGCGTAGCAAAAAATCAAATTTAGCTATCTGCCTAAAATACGGATATGTCTTAAAAGCAAGATATATCAAGAAATTTAATGTAGAAAGGGAGGTAAAAAATGCAAATAAATAGCTTTAGTGATGTTGAT
This sequence comes from Campylobacter anatolicus, assembly GCF_018145655.1. Taxonomy (NCBI): domain Bacteria; kingdom Pseudomonadati; phylum Campylobacterota; class Epsilonproteobacteria; order Campylobacterales; family Campylobacteraceae; genus Campylobacter; species Campylobacter anatolicus. The sequence continues at coordinate 11,112 of NZ_JAGSSY010000006.1, read as the reverse complement.
ATCGCTTTAAAAAGACTTTGTGAGGTAAGCGTTGGCATTGAAAAGATAAATGGAGAGGTAACACTTGAGTGTAACCGCATAAAAGAGGCTAGAAAGAGCGAAGTTGAGCGTTTAGAGAGCGAAAAGAATTTCATTGAGCAACAAATAACGCTATTTTGTGAGGATAATAAAGCGGAGTTTGTAGAAAAAAGAAGTAAAGAATTTACATTTGGTGAGATAGGATACAGAATAAGCAAGAGCGTAAGTTTGCCGCGTGTTAAAGCAAAGCTAGAGAGCCTTATAAGTTCTATAAAGGCATTTGGGCTAAGCAAAGAATGCTTAATATATGAGGAAAAACCAAATAAAGATGCCTTAACTGAGTTAAAAGATGAAGATTTGGTTAAATTGGGCTTAAAAAGAGTTGTAAAAGACAATTTTAGAATAGTGCCTAAAATAGAGAGCTTGGAGATGGCAAGATGAAAGAGAGTATATTTCAAGGCTTATGGCACGACTTTAAAAGCTTAAAAGATAACAAAAACAGGTGCTTACCTAGATTTGTAAGACGAACGAAGCTAAGAATTTGTGTTAAAGGGCTTTAAGCCCTTTAATCAATGTTTAAAACACTCTTAAATATTGATTAAAGAGTTTTTAAAAAGGTAAAAGATGACTACAAAACAGCGTATACATATTAATAACTTAGCACAAAGCAAAAGAGCTAAAGCAAAGGCGATATTAGATAGTGCGTTAGGATATGATCTTAGCTTTTATCGCTTTAAAAATGGAAAGCTAAATGTGAGTAAAATGGCTCGTTGTATGGGAGTATCGCGAACAACACTTACAAAATACCTATGGTTTAAGGGATTATGATGACACCTGCTCAAGAGATATATAGAAAACAGCTTCTAGCAAAAATCCATACTCATAAGCAATATAAGCTCATCAATGAAAATGAGGCTTGGCAAGATTGGCTGAGGTTGCGTTTTGGTGTACAAAGCTCAAAAGAGTTAAGCATTAAAGAGCTTAATTTAGTGCTTGATATACTAAACGACAAAGTTTATGATGAGCTAAATTTTAAGCCTGATTATACTGGACGAAATATATTAAATCCAGAAAAAATAACCGTCAAACAGATAGAAAAAATCAAGGCTTTAACGAGTGAGCTTCGCTGGAACGATATAAAACTTATGAAATTTGTAAATAGACAGTGTAAGACTTTATTGCTTTATAGCTCATACTTAAGTAAGCTAAGTAAAAAACAGGCCATTAGCGTAATAACAGGATTAAATGCCGTTTTAAAAGACAAAACAAAAATCTAGAGTGTGAAAAATTTTAAAAAAGTGATAGAATAGGCGAAAAAACAGGAGTAAAGATGTTTTGTCCTTACTGCGGATATGAGAAAACAAAAGTCACTACCACGATAAAAAATTTACACAATAAACGCTATAGAATATGCGAAAAATGCCTTAAAAACTTTCCAACTATCGAAGCTGTTTATAATGATCCGTATTGGGAGCAATACATAAGCGACACTAAACATCTGCTACCAAATAACGAGCAGCGAGGCTTGTTTGATGACTAGGGATGTGATCTTAAGAGAGCTTTTAAAATCAAAAGCAAACAACGCTAAAAGTATAGATGATGTAATAGATGATTTTATAAAACAAAATGCCAAGCTAGCTTATAAGGAGCTTGAGGCTAAGCTTGTAAATTTATTAATATTCATAAATGAAAACTACAAAATGGATATAAATGAGCTAAAAGAGCTTGTAAATTTAAAGATAAAAGGTATAAGTATAAGTATAAATCCGCATAACCTAGAAGAGACTTATAAAAAGCTAACACTTTCAAGAGGGCTTGGTGCTAGTATAGTCTTTGATAAGCTTGACATTAAAGCCATAGAGGCGATGAGAAATAACTTTTACTGGGTAGGGCAAGAGTATAGTGCTAAATTTCAAGATAGATTAAAAAATACCATAGAGCGTGTATTTAGTGGCGATATACCAAGAGTGCAAATGGCGGAGGCTTTAAAAGAGGAGTTTAGCAAGGAGCTAAAGCAAGGAATAAGTTATTTTGAGGGTATAGCCGATCATATTATAAGTCAAAACCAAAACATATCAACAGTAAATCAAGCTATAAAATATGGTGTAGAATATTACAAGGTAGAAGCAATAATGGATAACAGAACTAGCCCTATTTGCCGCTCTATGCACGGACGCATCATACCAGCAAAACACATACAAAAGCAAACAGATAGTATAATTAGTGCTAAAACAATGGCAGAAAAAAAGGCTGCTGCAGTGTGGCGAAGTGCACCTTATAATGGCAGAAGTGACAAAATGCCCTCAAACTTTGGTATGCCACCTTATCATTTTAGGTGTAGAACCGAGATCGTACCAGTATGGATAGATGAGTATGAAAAAGATGGTGTTAAAATGAAAGCCTCATCCGCACCAAATAAAGATGAAATTTTAAGACATATTGATAAGATAGGTATTGAAAGATATGCCGATAAAAAGACTTTTAATCACAGCGTAAGTTCAAATAGGCGAATAATTTCAAGTGGCGATAGTATAAAAGCACTTAATTCTATTTTAAAAATAGCACCGCACAAGGATTATCAAAATAGAAGCGTGGCTATTAGCCAAAATGGATATTTTATGGTGTTTGATGGTGATTATTTATATAATATTTTTAAACCAAGCAGAAACCTAGAAAAATATTTTAAAGATAGTGCGGTTTTAGATAAAACGGAGGTAATAAAATGGAAATTTACAATATTTGCCTAGCAAACGGCTGGACAATAGAGGGTACTAAAAATGCCGAACGTGGTACAGCAGTAAAATATGAACTTTTTGCTCAGTTTGAGGCATTAGATGGTAATATTACGTGGATTTATGATGTTCTCGCTCCAAACGACGAGACCATAAAGGCGTGTAAAGATATTGCTATGTTTGGTAGCATGCGTGAGTTTTTTGTATATGAGCTTAATAAAAATGGCGATGAGTGGAGCAAAAAAGAGAGCTTTAACGGCACCTTTATTGATGCTTTAAACTATATTAAAAGGCATTTTAAAACAGATGAATTTTAACACTCATTTACAGCGATTTTTGTTTCGTGTGGGCTCAGGTGTCCGTGCAGCAGCAAAGAGACACGCTCCGTTAAAAACTGGCAATTTAAAAAAAGATATACAAGTTTTTGATGATAAAATACAAAGACTTCAAATAAGCGTAGGAAATACAAAACTAGCACCTTATGCTAAATTTGTATATTTTGGAACAAAACCGCATATTATAAAACCCAAAAAAACAAAGGCTCTAGCCACACCGCTAAAAAAAATAAAAGGCTGGAGTGGCAAGGTTTCTACACATGATAGCACACAATATGCCATCTTCGGTAAAGCTGTCAAACATCCCGGCACAAAAGCAAATCCATACCTACATAAGGCTTTTAGTGAATATATAAGAGGCGGTGGGTTTGAAAAAGCAAAAGAGCAACTGGCTAAAAACGTTACAAGCGTAGTGGCATCAGAGATAAAAATGATTTTTAAGGAGTTAAAATGAAAAACAATATAGATAAATTCGATATTTTAGTGGGTAAAATTTTAGCCAAACTTTACGAGGAGTTTCCTATAAAGTGTGAGTTAATGCCTGAGGACTTTGGTATAAAGGATACTATGGCTGAGTTTTTAGAGACACCTGAGGGTGCTATGGGTGATATGAGAGAATTAGAGTTTTTGGAGGCTACCGTAACGTGGCTAATGGAAAATGAGATAATAACGGCTAAGAAATCGGGCTTTGGAGCTTATTATGACACAAGGCTAACGATGAAGGGCCTCAAGCTTTTAAAATCTACGCCTAAAAGCGTTGATAGCGAACGTAAAAGTATCGGTGAGAGTCTAAAAGAGCTATCATGTGCCGGAGCAAACGAGAGTCTAAAAATAGCGGTGAATGCTCTTTTTAGTTATGGACTAAGCAGGATCGGCTTATCATAAAAAGCTTATTTTATTTTTTGACAACACAACAGATTATCAAAAGTTTTAATTTCAAATTTGACAATTCCTGTATAAAATAAATATAATCTTTAAAATTTAAAAAGGTTGTAAATATGTACTGGGTACTTGCTATTGTTGCACTGGTTGTGATTTTTGTTATGGTATCCAATTATCATAGCAAAAAAAGATGGAGTAAAATTTTAGGCTACAAGCCAAACTTAGATGAGCTTACGGTCATAATCGAACTCGAATCAGTAAAATGTCCTCAAGACGAGATAATGCAAATTTTGCAAGCGTTTAACTCAAAAATGCTTGATAAAAAAGCGATAAAAGAAATCATAAAAGAGAAAAAACAAAAAATAAAGCAAAGAGAACTAAAAGAAAAAGAAGTTAAGGAACAGGATGAATACAAGCAATTGATTTATGAAAATGATGCTACGATTAAAAGGAGTGCAGATATTATTTATCAGAGTCTACACATAGCTATCAATAGTAAAAAACTAGATACCATAGAGAGTAGAATTAATGTAGCCAAGGATAGTTTTGATGATATTAAAGAACAAGATGATTATTTTGCTGAGACTATACAAGATCAATACAAAGAACTTCTAAAAAAGGCATATACAGCCAAATATGTAAATGTTGCACAAGCTTATTTTGATAAATATAAAACGTTAAAATCTCAAAGCTCTAAAGAAAAATATTACAATATGGCAAAAGAGCACTTGAAAAATGGATTAAAGGATTTTACTGCAGACCAAAACGAAATACATCGAAAATATCAAGAGTTATTTGATGAAAATTTTAAATCATTACCAAAAATCACAACTGTAGATACAATAAGTTTAAATGGATATCCCATAGGAGTTACAAATGAGATGATAGAGCTTTTTGAGATAGGAGACTTTAACAACCTAAGAGCATTAATAACTCAAATGGCTTATACATACGCTAACACTCCAGAAAGTGAGATGGTTAAAAATATAGGTAAATTTTTTACAAAACATGATCCTATGTATACAGATATACTGGCAAGAGTAAGAGACATAGTATCAGAAAATCAAGGCTTAAAACAATCTACTATATACAGCGATGTAAGCCCTGATGGATTTTACTCGGTTGAGGATATACGATATGTACTTTACTATGCTGCAGAGTATGGAGATATTATAAGAAAACCTTTTGGTAACAGTTATAAATTGTACACAGAATAGATAACTACAATATAACTGCCCCACCGCCTCTTCTTTTCATAACTGCTTGGATTTTTCTACACGCTAAAGCTAAAGCCCAAAAACGATCGGCGTGTCCGTATTCGTTTCGCTTGGCATCATACTTAAAGCTCTTAGCTCCAGCAGTTCGTTTTATAGCGTGAATATCGGCTATTAAAAGTGGGTCATTTGGAATTCTAATTTTTTTATCTTCAAATAGCTTTTTTAAATTTAAAGCCATCTCTTCTTTTATAGGAGCCGTAAAATAAACGCCTCTGACACGAGATTTAAAATTTGAGTGCATTGTTTCAGCTAAATTCATACCTATACCGGTTTTATCTATTTCAAGCACGGCTAATGGATAGGTGCGTAAATGTGCCTTTAATATCTCTTCTTGCTCTTTAAAACTAGCCTTAGCAAAAACCTGCATATTGGCTAACTCATAAATTTCATCTTTAGAGTTAACGTCCGCTAGCGTCGAGCGGTCATTAACTCTACCTATGTCATATCCGCAAAACAAAGGCGTATCGCTAGGCGGTGAAAAGTATCTAAGTTTTTCATCTACGCAAGATTTTATAAGTGCTATACTTAAAAGAGAACTTTCATCATCTATAAATACGCACTCATAGGCACTAGCCCAAGTGTCTGCATCAAACAAAGCTTTCATTGTTTCAAGATCAAAATCAAGCCCATCGCTCATTGCCCTGTAAATATCAACACGAAAGCGCTCAAACATCTTATATTTTGGCTCATCGTAAAATAGCTCGTGAAAAAGGCTCCGCTCTTCAAATGGCGTTGAAAGGATTGTTAAACGTCCTTTAACAGCACCGATACTAGGCACGAAGGCATGCCATATCTTTTTAGGATTTGGATACCATGCAAACTCATCCATCCAAATATCGCCAGTAAAGCCCTGCACGGTGCGAAAGTTATGAGCTAGGGCTTTAATTATGCCGCCATTTTCTAGCGTGATTTCGGTCTCACTATCTTTGGCTAATTCAATGCCAAATTTACTAGCCCAAAATTTCAGATATCGCATTAAGATAAGGGCTTGTTCTTCGGAGGCAGATAAAAAGAGCTGATTTCTACCGCTAACAGCACCGATAAGTGCATCTGCAGCAGCTACATAGCTAAAACCGATTTGGCGTGATTTTAAGACAATTCTAAACTGAGCGGATGAGTTTAGGAATTCTTTTTGATACTCAAAAAGTCCACCATCTTTTAAAATTTCATCTCTTAACACCCTTGCTTTTTTATCTAAATTCACAGGCGGTTTTATGTAAGCCTTGCTCTCTTTTTTCTTTTTATCCTCGCCGGTTAATTTATTTAGTGCAATGATTAAATCGGCTAAAATAGCCGTTTCATCGGCACTAATATCATCTTTTTTGCTAAGCGTTTCAATTTTATTTTTTAGCGAATTTATAGCATTATTAATGCTAAACTCGCCATTTAGCTCCTTTTGCCATTTTAAAAGCGTGGGGCGTGAGACGCCAGTTTGCTTTGAGATAAGCACCGCACTAACTCCGCTATTTAGTAAATTTACACACTCAATTTGAAAATCTTTCAAATAAGCCATTTTAAGCCCCTTTAATCCTTTTGATATATCCTTGCATTGCCTTTAACCTTTTAAACATTTTTAAAAGTGGTTTAAACGTTTTTAAATGCTATATTTTAAATATTTTTTTGCCACCCTAAAATACTTCTTGCCTCACTAACTGATATGATACCTCTTTCTACAAGAGCTGTTACTATCTCACCATCGTCTTTAAAGTTAGTTACATCAATAGCCTTTAGTACTACTTTTATGCCGATACTTTCAAAAAAGCTCTCAATAAGCTCAATTTTTGGTTTAATCTCTATCTCGTTAAATTGCTGAAGTTGACCTATAAGCTCACCGCCACCACCTAGCTGGGCTGATTGTATAATGCCAAGCAGACGTGGCGGCACTCCATGAGCTGCTGCTATCTCATCACGACTTACCTCTTTTAATGCCTTAAAGCTTATATCTTCTACTCCACCAAGCTTTTCAAACCTTATCTTTGCTTCTTTATCGCCTACGGAGTTTGTATATGCTAAAAGTGTTTTGTGGGCATTGCGTGAGCCTTTGAAGTTATCTGAAAAGAAATTTCTATAAGTATTTATCTGCTCTTCGCTTGGCTCATTATTTTCATGAATGATAGCAAGATCGGGTCTTGCACCATTTTTAAAAAAAGAGAAGTTGTAGCTATCGGCTTCTTGGTTTATTAAGATTTGAAGTAGCGTAGCCAGGTAGTCAGGCTCTCCGTAGTAGCGTGAGCTTGGGCTGTAGTATTTTAGATAAAAGCCATCAAGTTTTTGTTTATTTCCATCACTTGTTACTTGAAAAATCTCTCTTTGTTTGTTTGTTCGCCACTCGTGAGCTGGTATGTTATACAAAAGATAGTTGTTAATACCACCCGCCTTTTCAATAGGTGCATTGCCATAAAGTTCTAGGTTGTAAGCAAACTCAAATAAGAATGATTTAGCGGATACGCCAAATGGTAACTTTTTTATTATATCTGATTCATCTAGCTCTATTTGTGAAAGCATACTCGCCTTTATCTTTATAGCCCTACGATGATAGACATTTGCATAATGAAGTGATAAAAGTTCATCAAATGAGACAAAAGGTTCTAGCACCCCATTTTGTTCACTGTCTTTTAAAATTTGAGCACTTCTGCTATCTGCTGTCTTAAAAATATATTTCATTATTACTCCGCATTTTTACTTTTTAAAATTATATTTAAAATGATTTTTTTTAAAAATACTAAATAGCCGTTATCTTGCATTTTTAAAATCATAAAAATATATAAAATTGCAAATGATTGCAGGTGTTATACTTTAGCGACACTTGCATTAAAAATAAGGAGAAAACAATGGCAGTAAAGCTTAAGAATTTAAACATTACTCACATTTCGCTTGTCAAAGCAGGTGCAAATAAGAAAAACATCATATATAAAAGCAGTAAAGAAAATCCAAGCTATGAAAAAGTGATTAAAATAGCCAAAAATGATGAAGAAAAAGGTGTTATTTACGGCATAGTATATAGCCCTGACGAAGTGGATACGCAAGGCGAGATGACAGACATAAAAGAGATAGAAAAGGCAGCATATTCTTTTATGAAAGGATTAAATGGCACAAATATAGACAGAGAGCATGATTTTAAACCTGATGGAGCTTATGTGGCCGAGAGTTGGTTGGTTCGCGAAAATGATGCCTTATTTAAAAGCGAAAAGATTGGTAGCTGGGCGGTAGCTATAAAGCTTGAAAATGATGAACTAAAAGAAGCCGTTAAAAAAGGTGAGATAGCAGGTCTTAGCATGGCTGGAACAGCCGAGCGTTATGATGTGGGTAAAAGCGAAGATAACCTAAGTATAGCAGATGCTATCAGTAAAGGCTTTAGTGCGTTATTTGCAAAATTTGAGAAAAAAGACAAAGGAGAAAACATGGAAGAAAAAGACAAATGTATGTCTGGTGTAGAAAAAACACTAAAAGATGGTTTTGATAAGCTTGCCAATCAGCTTGACGGATTAGAAAAACGCATAAGCGATCTTGAAACACTATCAAAATCAAGCAAGCAAAGTGAAAATGTAGAAAAAAATAACAATATACAAGGAGTTTTATAATGAGTATTTCACTGCAACAAATCGCAAAAACTACCGGTCCTATAAAAGCTACCGACATGTATGAAAGCGGTGCTTTAAGACCTGAAGTATCAAGAAAAATCATAAATACGATAGTTGATAAAAGTGAGTTTTTATCAAAAATAACGATAGATAAGACAAAAAAGCTTCAAAAAAGTTTTGATGTGTGGGGTCTAGCTAATGGCATTTTAGTTAGAGTAACTCCAGGCAAAGCCCCAACTGAAGCACAAAGACAAAAATTAAGTGTCAAATCTGTTTTGCTTGATAATAAACCGGTTCAGCTTTATGCAAAAATAACACAAGATACACTAGAAGATAATGCGGATAATCCAAATTTTGAAAGTGAGACTTTTGATAGTTTTGCAAAGACTTTTTCAAATGACCTACAAAATTTAGGAATGAACGGTGAAAATGATGATTATAGCAACCAAGAATTTAAAAACCTAAACAAGGGTTGGTTTACATTAGCAAAAGAAAAATATGGTGTTAAAAAACTAGAACATAAAAAAGAATCAAAAATCTCAGCCAGACTTATAGCTATGGTCAAATCAAGCAGTGAAGATGCTCAAAAAGATAGTGTAATAATTTTGTCTCAAACTGATTATTTAGCGTATCAAGAAGAGTTAGGTAATAAAAATGGCGGATTAAGTATTTTGTTAAACACCGGAGCAAATCAAATACTTGGTATACCTTTGGTGGTGGCTGAGTTTGTACCAAAGAGTAAATATCTTATGACGCCACTTAAAAATCTCATCATGAGTATAGGACTAGACATTCGCCGTGTGAGATGGTATGACCATGAAAAGAGCTCACTAATGTATAAATTTGAAGTTTATAATGACTATGAGATTGGAGTTGATAGCTGGGTAACGCTAAGCGAAGAGAGTGAAGCTGATAGCGATGGAGACGGAGTGTGATACCAAGCTCTACTGAGTTTAAACAAGCACTAAAAAATAGGGCTAATTCAGCACTTTTTAATCAGGATGAGATCACAGATGAGGCCTTAGACATGGTCTGTGCTGAAACAAACGAGGAGTGTAAAGGCAGAGATGTCAAGAGCTGGGCCATGATGGATTTTGCATTTATTCGCCTGAAAATTTATTTAAAAATAGCTTTGAGTGAAGAGGATATCGTGCTTTTAAAAACAGCCATGAGTGAGATAAAAAGTTCTACATTAAGCGGACAGACAAAAAACAGCTCATCGTTTATTTATAAGTGTATTTAAAGGGATTTTAAAATGAATTTAAAAGAGATATATAAAAGTGTTTTAAAAGTTGTACCTGAAGCTTTACCTATTTCTAAATCAAGCCCACAAGGTGGAATTTATATTATCTTTGAAAGCCTTAAAAATATCGAGTGGAAAAAAGATAGAGCCGTTTTTCGTATAGTCTTTGCAAGCAGAAGTCTAAGTGATGATAATTTTGCAGCACTTGAAAAGATAGATGAGATAAGAGCTAGATTTATAAAAAATGCCGAACTTTTTGCAAGTGATGTGATGATTAACCTTAGTTTTGATGGTTTTGAAGATACTTTATTTAAATATAGCCTTGAGATTGAAGTTGATATTTATAGAGATTTGGAAGATAAGTTTTTGCTGGAGTGATAAAATGAATACGCTAAAAGAAAAAATTCGCCGTAACGAAGGCTTTAAAAGTTATGTTTATGAGGATACACGTGGCTTTGCCACAATTGGTTATGGTTTTAAGCTTACTAGCCTTAGTAAAGACGAGCTTGCATTAAATGGTGGTAAAACAGAGCCGATGAGCCGTGAGGTGGCAGAGCGTATTTTAGATATAAAACTTACAAATCTTTATAATGAAGTATTTACAACATTTTCATGGTTGCATGATAAACCAAAAAACGTGCAGGAAGTTGTGATAGAGATGTGCTATCAAATGGGTGTAGGTGCGGTTAAGAAATTTGCTACCACACTTCATCATATTCGCTGTGGTGAATACAAATCAGCGTATGAGAGTGGTTTAAAAAGCCTTTGGGCAAAGCAAACTCCAAACCGTGCAAAAAGGGTTTTAAGTGGGCTTTTTAAATAAATATACTCAAATATTGCTGGGTTTTTGTGTGGTTTTGACGATTAGCACATTTAATCTTTGGCTTGATAAAAATGATCTAAAAACACAAAATGAAATTTTAGAAAAAAGCAATGAAGATCTAACTAAAAAAGCGGAGGAGCTAACGACCGATAAGGCTACTTTAAAAGCAAATCTAGCCCATTGTGATGCCACTCTCGCTTCTCAAAACCAAGCCATAAAAG
>NZ_JAGSSY010000005.1 GCF_018145655.1 Campylobacter anatolicus | reverse complement strand
AGGCAAAATACCTATGGTGCTGTTTGACGTAGAAAACATGATATGTCTAATAGGTGGAGTGGATTATCTAGGAAAAGTTAGAAGTAATCTAGGCGAATAATAAAATTTGAAAGGATAAGAGATGAAAAAAGCAAAAGTAGAGAATAATAACATCGTAGAAGAAAACGGTGAAAAATACACTATCATAAAACTAGACGGCGATAAAGAGCTAAAAATAAGACATCCAAAGGGTCGTGATCTAAGGTTTGCAATGAGCGGTGGTGGAAGCGATAGCGATATAATCTTTAAAATGGCTTCAAATTTAACATGCCTAAGCGAAGCTGAGCTTGATGATATGCCTGCTCGCGAATGCAGCGAAATATTAAAGGAGGTTTCTCGTTTTTTAGGATAGTGCCCACTTATGAGGGCGTTGGCTTGATAGCACACGTGCTAGGCTTTTCTTTTAGTGAAATAATGGATTTTTCTTTAGATGAATATCAAAAGTTTTTAAAGATAGCGGGTGAAATTTTAAAGATAAAAGCTACTTAAATGCCTTGCTTTTTATGTACTCTAAGGTTTTATTCGCCGTATTTAAGGCAAATCCTAACGCACCGATAAAGATAGCTAAAAAACCAAGTCCTAAAACGACATATAGAGCCGTCGGTATAAAATAAAAGAGCAAGAAAAGAGAAGTAAAAATAGTCATAAAAGCTAACATTTAAAACCTTTGTGCGTTTTTATAAGCTGATTATATTACAAAAGGGATATAAATGCAAGAAGAGAGTATAGGCATAAGTATAGGATTGGCGGTTAGAGGATTAAGTAAGATAAAAAGCCTTCGTAAAAGCTTTACAAATGCTACAGACGGCATAAAAGAGACCTATAATGTTATAAAGAAATTAGATAGCGTCAAGCTTGATAGTCTCCGGCAAAACATCCGTGCTAGCCTAAAAAACACGCTAAGCGAACTTGCAACCGTAAATAATGCTCTAGCTAGCGGCATGTTTGGCACGACCGTTAAATTTGCCATAGACGATGAAGCCGCTTTTGCCAATGTTAAAAAATACGTAGATGATAGTGAAGAAAATTTGCTTGCCTTAAAAAATGAGATGCGAAAGGCATCAAACGAGCTTGGTGAGAGTTTTGCAAATATAGCAAACATAGCAAGCGGAGGCGGTAAAATAAATTTAAAAGGAAAGGAGCTAATAGAATACACAAAGCTATTAGCTACCGGTTCGGTTGCGTTTGAAATGAGTGCACAGGAACTCTTGACTGCTAGTAATAATATGAAAGTGGGTTTTAAAATAGATAATATAAACAAGATGACTGAGTTGTTTGATGCCGTAAATTTGCTTGATAATAAGGTAACAAACGCAAATGCAAGTGATATTTTTACCGCATCGTCGCTTACCGCCGCAAATGCAAACCTAATAGGACTAAATGAAAAGGCGGCATCCGCGATAGCTGCTACTATGCTAAGTACCGGTAAGGCTAGCTCGGTCGTGGGAACATCGCTAAATGCTTTATACTCAGGACTATCGATGGCTGATAAAAAGGGTGAGAGCTTTCAAAAGGCATTAAATACGATTGGACTTGATGCAAAATATTTAAAGACGGCTCTACAAAAAGATGCGGCAGGTGCTATTGCTCTTTTTATAGAGAGAATTTCGCAAGCTCCTAAACATATGCAAGCAGGTCTTTTATATGACCTTGTGGGCGGAAATTTTAGCGATGAACTAGCCGGACTTGTTACAAACGTAGATGATCTTAAAAAGAATATGGCGTTAGCCTTTTCGGATGAAGCTACGGGCAGCTTAAAAAAAGAGTTGCAAGTAAAACTTGACACTACAAAATCAGGCATAGAAAGACTTACTCAGTCATGGCGAAACTTAGGCTCTATAATGGGCGAAGTATTTTTGCCGCTAGCCAATACGCTAGCTAACACATTATCAAGACTAGGAAATTTTATAACCGATATGAGTATAAAATTTCCATCTCTTACTACGGGTCTTAGTTATGCCGTAGCAGGCTTTATGATTTTTAAGCCGCTTTTATTGCTTACAAAAATAGCAGCTCTAGCAACGGCGGACGGATTTATAAGCATGGCAAAGGCTCTAAAATGGCTAAATCCACTCACTATGGTAGCAAGAACAAGGTCGTTAGCTCATGCGTTAGCCTTAAAATATCAAGCCTTTAGCGTATGGCTGGTAGGTGCAAGGCTAAAAACGGCACTAACGCTTAGTATCGCATGGACGGCGACTACAAAGACAGCAACTGCAGTTTCGATCGGATTTAGCAAAGCTTTAGGATTTTTACATACCGGTTTCTTGAGAACCATAAAAGGTATTGGTATGATGAAACTAGCGCTTATTAGCACCGGTATCGGCACTTTAGTCGTAGGTATAGGCATGGCGGCATCTTGGCTCATTAAAAATTGGGATAAGGTAAAAGCGTTTTTTAGCTCTATTTGGGATAATGTTGCACCATACTGGCAAGCCACGACACAATTTTTTAGCGATCTTTGGAGTGATATTAGCAACTTTATAAGCTTTGTTTTTGATCCGGTAATTAAGTGGTGGAACTCACTATTTGGCGGATTTTTTGATTGGGTGAGTGATAAGTTTGGCTGGATAAGTGAGATTGTATCAAGCATAGGTGACTTAATAGGTAAAGCTACTAGCTGGGCTGGTGATAAGCTAGGTATAGGTGATAGCAAAGAGAGTAGTTGGTATAACCCCATTAGCTGGTTTAATGATGAGACGCAAAAAGATGGTGAAAAAGCACCGGCTTTGAGTGATAGATTTAATACGACTTCTCCGAGCATGGCTAAAAGTGCACTAGCAATGACTACAAACGGAGCCACAATAAATGTAAATTTTAGTGGCGACTTTAATATCGCAACAAATAACGGCAAATTTGATATGGCTGAGTTTGAGCGAGCTTTGGTAGCTAGTGTAAAAAGAGCCTTAAGGACTGATGAGATGAATGCTAAAAATAGAAGCATTATAGGACAATAAACGTTGTTTGCTACTTGTAAATTCAAAGCGTAGCACCGCTTGTAGTCACTATGCGACATACTTTGGTTTTTGCTAAGGCTTAAACGTAAAGCAATTTGTATTATAAAGGATTATTCATGGTCTTATCATTAGGCGGATTTAAATTTAATTGGAAGCAGACTGATGGCATAAGCCGTGAGAGTGAGTTTGGTATAAGCTCAAGCGATAGGATAGGAAACTATCCTGCATTATTTCGTGCAAATTTAGGAAGTGAGAGCATAAAGATAGACGGACATACCTTGCCGTATAGCGGAGATAAGCAAGATGCATTAAAAGAGCTTTACACTCTAGCTAAGGCAGGTATTAGCTATCCGCTAGTAACAGGTTATGGCAAATATCTAGGAAAATTTGTAATCGTAAAGATAAGTGAAAGCCAAGCTGTTTTTACTGACAATGGACTATTTTTTACGCAAGGGTTTAGCTTGGAGCTTAAAAGGGATTATGAGTAAAGGCATTTATAGGATGACCGCTGCTGGTCGTCTGCGTCTGAACGAAAAACCCGAGTATGTCGCACTGAGACTACGAGCGGTACTAAGCTTTGAATTTAGCTCGCCAATAGCGAGCAGTAAAGGACTTATATGAAAATTTACATAGCTAAAGATAATGAAAGACTTGATACTATCGTCTATAAACACTACGGCACATTAGCAAATTTCACTGAAATTTTAGCTTTTAATAGCTATCTAAATACTATTTTAAAAGCAGGCGATAAGGTGTTTTTACCTGAAATAAAAGCAAAAGCGAGAAAAAGCGAGAAAACGTTATGGTAAAAAAACCAAATTTCAAGCTTTTAGCTAAAGGTAACGACATCACCGCCAAAATAAAATCAAATTTAATAAGCCTAAACTATGAAGATAAAGAGGGAAGCGAAAGTGATGAGATAAGCTTTGTTGTTAATGGAATTTATGCAAAACCTATATTTGGAGATCAGCTGGAGCTTTGGTTGGGATATGGTGATAATCTATTTCATTGCGGTAAATTTAGCGTCCAAACAACTACACGTGATTACAAAGCCAATACAACAGAAGTAAGAGCAACAGCTGTAAATTTTGCAAGTCCAGGGAAGATAGCTAAACGTAGAAGCTGGGAGAATACTAGCCTTTTTAGCATAGCTTCAAAAATAGCCAATGAAAACAAACTAAGCATAAAAACAAGCACAAACGATCAACCCATAGCTTCAACCTTGCAAAACGATATTAACGATCTTGACTTTTTATATGGGCTTTGCTTTGAGTATGGCTATATTATGAAAGTAGCAAATAACACAATCATAATCACAGCAAAAGACGCCAAAGGCGATGAGAGCCAAACATCAAACACGCCTAAAAATGAAAATTTACCAAGCTTTAAGATAGCTCTGACCGATTGTAAAAGCTTATCAGTCACTGAAGCAAACCGAAATAGCTACTCAGCCGTAATTGTGCAGTGGCATGATTTAAAAGATGGCAAAGATAAACAGACTAAAATTGGAAACGGAGAGCAAACCTATAAACTCACAATCCCTGAACCAAAGAGCGACAATGAAGCTTTTAAAAAAGGTGAAGCAAAGCTAAATGAACTACAAAGGGGTGGGATAAATGGAAATTTAAGCTGTGCCGGCAGAGAATTAAGAGCGGGCGGAAAACTAAAAGTAATAGGCGTAGCAGGGCTTGAGAATAACAAGTTTAGCATTAAAAGTGTATCGCATAACCTAAGCACTACAAGCTATATGATTAATGTGGAGTTTGATGGATAAAATTCCCATTTTTTACATTAAGGTGAAAAATGAGAAAAATTTTTTACGAAAAATGTGAGAAAGGTTACAAACTATCATATTTTAAATACAATCGCACTTTATGATAAATTTATACCAAAAGGCAAAACTGGACTAAGGGATTATACTCGTTCAAAATACTGTCAAAAATCACTTGTAAAATCAGAGTTTGAAAACCTTGTAAAAAATGCAAAATTTAAATATATCTTTTTAAGTTATAATAATGAAGGATTAATGAGTGAGAGTGATATAAGGGGAATTTTGCAAAGATATGGTAAGTATGATCTAGTTAAAAAAGAGTATCAACGATTTAAGGCCGATAAAACACAAAATAGAAATCATAAGGCTTTAAATACCACTGAATTTTTACATATTTTAGAGAAATAATCTCTAAAATTTTTATTAAAAATTTATCTTAACCAATCAAAATATAACAATATAATTTTAAGTAAAAAAATCATAGAATTTTCTAAATTTATAGTCTAAAGCCCAGCTTCAAGTAGTGCTTCTGTTTGATGATAAGCAATAAGCGGGTCTATAATCTCATCAAAAAGTCCGCCAGCCATTATCGCATCAAGTCGATAAAGTGTTAAATTTATTCTGTGGTCACTTATGCGATTTTGTGGAAAGTTATATGTGCGTATCCGCCCACTGCGATCACCTGTGCCGACCTGGCTCTTACGATCACTCATCTCTTTTGCTAAACGCTCCTGCTCTTGCATCTCGTATAGCCGTGCTTTTAGCACTTTCATGGCAGCTTCTTTATTTTTATGTTGGCTTTTGCCATCTTGGTTAGTTACCACGATTCCAGTTGGTATGTGTGTGATACGTACGGCACTATCAGTGGTATTTACCGACTGTCCGCCGTGTCCTGAACTACGCATAACATCTATCCGCAAATCATTTGGATTTATCTCTATCTGGCTATCTTCAATCTCAGGCATAATGGCAACTGTAACCGCAGAGGTATGTACACGCCCCTGACTCTCGGTCTCTGGCACACGTTGCACACGGTGAGTGCCACCTTCATATTTTAACCTTGAGTATGCACCAGCTCCTTTTATAAGCAAGATAATCTCCTTAAACCCACCAGCACTACCTTCGCTTTGACTAACTATCTCAAATTTATAGCCACGAATCTCAGCATAGCGGATATAGGCATTAAAAAGATCACCTACAAATAGTGCCGCTTCATCGCCACCTGTACCAGCACGAATCTCAAGAAAGATATTTTTATCGTCGTTTGGATCTTTTGGTAGGAGTAGGATTTTTATCTCATCTTCAAGCTCATCTTTACGAATCTGAGCCGCTTTTAGCTCATCTTTTGCAAGTTCGCCAAGCTCTGCATCATCCAATAAAGCCTTGTTTTCTTCTATATCATTTAGTGTTTGTAGATACTCACTTGCCGCATTTTTGATAGGCTCTATAGATGATTGCTCTTTTGAAAGTTTAGTTATCTTTTCTATATCATTTATAATATTTGGATCGCTTAAAAGTGCAGAAATTTCATTATAACGAACCAAAAAAGGCTGGAGTTTGTCGGCAAGCATTTAAAAATTTTATGCAACTTTTAGAGTGTTTACAAGCTGAGCTAGACGACTAACACGGCGAGCCGCAGTTTGCTTTTTCATAAAGCCTTTACTTACAAAGCTATGAATACTTTTGTTTGCAATTTTTAATGCCTCAGTAGCGACATTTAGGTCTTTTGACTCAACGGCTACACGCACAGCTTTTGTTATATTTTTAAGTCTTGTGCGGTAAAACCTGTTTCTCTCTGTTCTTTTTATAGTTTGTCTTGCTCTTTTTTCAGCAGATTTATGATTTGCCATAATTTACCTTTTTTATAATTTTAGTCGGTGATTATATAAAAAATACATTTAAATATTGCTTAATTTAAGAAAAATTTAAATCTTTTTATAATAGTTTAAATTTTTATCATTTTTCTGCTACAATAATAGCAAATTTTAGCAGAGAAGTTACAAAATTTTATAAGCTTTATTTACCTCCTTCGGCGATGAGCTGTTTGCATTGCTATATAGTATAAAAATATCGATCAGCTATGGCTTTGCTCATAAACTTATAAAATTTTTGAAATAAATTTAAAGTAGGATATAAAAATGAAACTTTTTGGCACTGATGGGGTTCGTGGAAAGGCCGGAGAGAAGCTCTCAGCACAGACATCTATGCGTTTAGCGATGGCAGCTGGGATTTATTTTAGAAAATACTCAACCACAAATACAATCTTAGTCGGCAAAGATACAAGAAAAAGTGGCTATATGATAGAAACAGCCATCGTTGCAGGGCTTACGGCAGTTGGTTATAACGTGCTTCAGATAGGCCCTATGCCAACTCCTGCAGTGGCATTTTTGACTGAGGATATGCGGTGTGATGCGGGCATAATGATAAGTGCAAGTCACAATCCATTTTACGATAATGGTATTAAATTTTTTAACGCAAATGGCGATAAACTTGAAGAGGATATTGAACGTGAAATAGAGAAAATTTATTTTGACGATGAGATGATAGCAAATGCACAAAAAACTATGACAGATATCGGTGCAAACAAGCGAATAGACGATGTTATAGGTCGCTATATCGTGCAGATAAAAAACTCATTTCCAAAGTCTTTGACGCTTAAAAATTTACGTGTCGTGTTAGATGTAGCAAATGGAGCGGCGTATAAGGTGGCACCTACTGTGTTTAGGGAGCTTGGAGCTGATGTCATTGTGCTAAATAACGAACCAAACGGTAGCAATATCAACCAAAGCTGTGGGGCTTTACATCCAGAAGAGTTAGCTAACGAAGTCAAAAGGCTACGTGCAGACATAGGTTTTGCATACGACGGCGATGCTGATAGATTAGTTGTCGTTGATGAAAACGGAGTAGTCGTGCATGGTGATGCTATAATTGGTGTGCTTGGTGTATTTTTGAACGAGAAAAAGGCATTAAAAGGCGGTGGCGTGGTTGCTACGATAATGAGTAATGCTGCACTTGAAGACTATCTTGTCAAACACAAACTAAAACTACACCGTGCAAATGTTGGCGATAAATACGTCCTTGAGATGATGAAAAAAGAAGGGATAAATTTTGGCGGTGAGCAGAGCGGACACGTGATATTTAATGATTTTGCAAAAACCGGCGATGGACTAGTAACGTCAATGCAAGTCGTTGCTATGCTACTTCAAAAAGGCAAAAGAGCGAGTGAATTATTTGGCGAGATAACGCCATACCCACAAATTTTATTAAATCTAAAGATAACTGAGAAAAAACCACTTGAGAGCATAGCAGGGCTAAAAGAGCTTGAAAATAGTCTGAAAAATGATGGTATAAGATCACTTTTTCGATACTCTGGGACAGAGAATTTAATACGCCTTTTGCTTGAAGGCAAAAATGCAGCCTTAGTTGAAAAGCGAATGGATGAAGTTGAGAAATTTTTTATAAAAGCCTTAAATGCGTAAAATTTTAGTTAAATTTTTTATCGCATTTATAGTGATTTTTACTATAGATCAGGCGATAAAGTGGCTATATGTAGCGGGAAATGGAAGATACGATGGTGAGTTTTTCTCGCTTATTCTTACGTATAATAAAGGCGTGGCATTTTCTATGTTTGCCTTTTTAGGTGAGTGGCTTAAATTTATCCAAGTTGGACTGATAGTGGGAATTTTGGGATATTTGATACGTGAAAAGCAACTTCTTAAAGCTCACACGATAGCTATAGGGACGCTCCTAGGGGCTGGTAGTTCAAATATCTTTGACCGATTTATCCACGGCGGAGTAGTGGATTATGTTTTTTGGCATAAGTGGTTTGAATTTGCTGTTTTTAATCTTGCAGACGTTATGATAGACATCGCAATTGTTATTATTTTATGGCAAAGTTTTATGAGTAATCGCAAAGTGACAAGGCTAGAAAATTAGATAAACCTTCTAAATTTAAAAGTAAAATTTATAAAAGATAAGGCAAGGTATTTTCCGCTAGATATAGTAAATCAAAACGCACAATGGAGCATATAAAGTGTGTTGCAGATTTTAACAAAATATAGCAGAAAAGACGAACCGTGAAAGGTGAAATTTGGGTAATAATATTTATATCGCTTACGCTCTTTGGTTTTTCGTTGGTTGGCTCGGTGCTCACCGCATATATTTGGGTAAATTTATAAGCGGATTTTTGATGATGGGGTTATTTTTTATTGGAACTATATTTCAAATCGTACTTATAGGCTACTTTTTCCTTGCGATTTGGGCTATTTGGTGGCTTGTAGATGTGTTTTTAGTAGGATCTTATGTTGATAAAAATTTACTCAAAGATGAGCTAAAACGCAAGTTAAAGATGCAGGATAAAGAGGCTGATCTAAAGCGATTATACGAGCTATACGATAGTGGTGTAATAAGTAAAGCTGAGTTTGAGGCTAGAAAAGAAATTTTATTTAAATAAGGAGTTTGAAATGGAATTTTTCACAGAGTATTATAGTTATTTTAGGTTTGTGCACTACATATTTTTCGTATCATGGATGGCTGTGCTATTTTATCAGCCACGCCTTTATGTCTATCACGCTGAAAATATGGATAAGCCTGATTTTGTAAAAGTTGTTGAAGTTATGGAGTATAAGATGTATCACTACATCGGCTGGATCGCACTTATTGGCTCATTTGCAACTGGGATTTTAATCATCCTCGCTATGCCTGACCTACTACGCTCTGGCTACATCCATGTTAAGATAACAACAGTCGTGCTTATGGCTATATATCATCTTGACCTTGGTAGATACATGAAACTGCTTCGTGAGAAACGCTGTAATAAAAACGGTATGTTTTTCCGTGCGTATAACGAAGTGCCGACGGTTGCAATGTTGGTGATTATATGGATGATCGTGTTTAAGCCATTTTAAGAGTTAAAATGACGCGTAAATTTATATCTTTGCTATTTTTAGCAATGCTAACAGTAACTAGCTCTTACGCCGTAAACTCGTTTTTTACACCTTTAGATCTAGACTTTAATGGCGTAAAATTTGAGTTAAAATACAGTACCAATCCACTCCAAGGCTACTTTAAACAAGAGTATGTTCCTAGCGGTCAAAGCGTAGAACATTACAATGATATGCTTATCATCGATGTATTAGAAGCCAAAACATCACCAAAAGATGCCAAGCAAGTAAAGATAACTGAACTAGAGCAGATGAAAGCTAACGGGTTTTACGTGCGGTATGATGAACGCAAAGTAGGTAATAATTTTGTGCTTGATTTTGTGATTATGGCTAAGATAAACAATGAAAGTGTGCTAGAACATAACATCTATCACTACACTACGCAATATGGTAGACTTGTATTATTTGCACTTAGCCACAGAGAATACGGCGAAGTTAGTATGAGAGCTTATCTTGACAAAGATATAAATGAGTTCTCAGAAAAAGGTATAAAGGCTACTATGCCAGTTGTAAAATTTAAATCCACATATCCTTAGCGGTGTATGTGATTTGATATTTAAATTTTACCTCGACAAAGGCGAGTATATATTTATGCCTTTTAAACTAGTTTGCTTGGCACTTTTTATAAGTTGTATTATATAAAGTCCTACGACGTATATTTTCTAGCTATCGATACGATTTCTCTTAAACAGCCAAACAAGAACTATCTGATATAATTTTACGCCGTGTCTAGTAACATATTTGCATAGCTTTGTAGTTTGAAATTTTTAAGAATGAAAGACACATATTCTAAGCCGACCCATAAATTCTAAATTTAAACGGCTTTGAGATGTAATTTATTATTACATCATACGATAGTGATGAAAAATTATTAAAAAATCTAAGCTAAAGTGCTTTTAAAATTCTATAAGGACGCCTACTCATTTGATGTCCACCGTTTAATGGCATATCTTTTAAATTTTTGTCAAAGATAGCAAAGATCAGCTAAAAATCGCTGACGATAAAAATGCAAGAGCTATTAGATATATTATATAAAAACCAATCAAAACTACTGCATTGTAGATAACTAGATACTTTATAGAGAATAATTTATAGTGATAAATTTAATAATTTCAGCAAATTTAAAAATATCAGCAACCACTCTAAATGCTTATTTCAAGCTTGTATGTCCCGCAGCATATGTCACTAGCTTATGTGGTGGAGCTAAAAACTCAGGCGACATCACGTCAATATCTAAATAAATCACTAGTTTTCTTGATACTATTTTTCTCACATCACTACGTTAGATTTTTGCTATTTGCTTACCCATTTGACGTGATAAAATTTAAAGATATATCGGTAAAATAGTGTTCCTCTCACTCAGTCATATCTTGCATTGCTAATTCAGCTATCATAATTTTCTCGCGTTTAAATGGATATTTTACGATCATCAAAAGTTTCTTTGCATTCTCTTATAAAATATTGCTTAACACCATATCATATGAGTTGTGGCAGTTACTCGGCGTTGAGATAAGTCATTTGCCACCAAACATTATAACTATATCTGAAGCGTTTTGGGTTAAAATTTCAGCTACTCATTTTTGCTGAAGCATCAACTTATCGACTGTATAAATCTATCATCATTTAGTTTTTATCAAAATCCTACTCCATTTCAATGATTATAGTTTTACTATTTACTCCTTTTGAAATGATATGTCAGAGCAAATTTATATCAAAAAATAATCAGAATTAATCCCACTTTACCACTATGGAAATAGGATTCGTAAAGTTTTCATATGTCATTATAAATTTAAAGAAATTATAGCCATAGATTTATAAATAAAATTCACATCCTGGCGAGTAGAGCGGTGGAATTGTTAGTGGCACTTCCACTATAATTCAAGTCTTTTTTGTCTTTGCCATTATGATTGGATATACTCCTAAACTTATACGTTTATATCTACCTGTGCTTTTACTCTTAAGCTCATATATAAATATCCCACTTGGCATAATCTGCACGTAAAGATATTATCTCCATAACCTACCCTATAACGTTTATCCTTTGGCTTTAAAGATTTGATTTTCGTATCGTTTAGTATTTTTACGGACACCTGTCTTTAAATTTATTAAATTTTATTCATTGTCCGTGATATTACCAGTTATTTTTGTTTATAACAATATTAAATTATATTTAATAAAATTAATGTTATGTGGCGGATAGAGAGGGATTTGAACCCTCGAGGCTTTTACACCTACACGCGTTCCAGGCGTGCTCCTTCAACCACTCGGACATCTACCCAAAGAAGTGGCATTATACCAAAAATTTATAACCATTTCAAAATATCAAATTTAAAAATACTTTAACTTTATATGATATAATGATTATCAAAATAACTAGGTGTATAAATTTGCGTTCAAGCTTAATTCTTTTCATTTTACTTCTTATTCTTAGTTTTATTTCGCTATTTGTTGGCGTCTTAGATGTCGATGTGGCTGGAATTTTAAGTGGCGACATAGAGCAGATACAAACGCTCCTTATATCGCGTATCCCACGACTTTTAGCGATCATATGCTCTGGTATAGGGCTAAGTGTAGCAGGGCTGATTATGCAGCAACTTTGTATGAATAAATTTGTCTCACCAACGACTGGTGGCACGATAGCATCGGCTCAGTTTGGTATACTCATCGCACTCGTTTTTATACCTGATTCAACACTTTACTCGCGTGCGATATTTGCCTTTATATCGGCGATGATAGGTACTTGGATATATGTGGCATTTATTCAAAGCATTCAGTTTAAAGATACTGTTATGGTTGCACTTGTGGGTATTATGTTTAGCTACGTCATTGGTGGTATTACAAATTTTATCGCATTTAAATACGATATGGTGCAGACACTCTCCACGTGGCTAACCGGTAGCTTTGCACTCATTTTGCGTGGGAGATACGAGATAGTCTATCTTGTCGTTCCGCTCGTGTTTATCGCATTTATCTATGCTAACCACTTCAATATCGTTGGAATGGGTAAAAATTTCTCTAAAAATTTAGGCGTTCCATATAATCTCGTGCTATTTTTCGGACTTAGTATTGCAGCTATGCTGACCGCTTCGGTCGTGGTCGTAGTAGGTACGATCTCATATATAGGGCTTATCGTGCCAAATTTAGTAACAATGTTTAAAGGAGACAGGCTGCAAGGCACACTACTTGATACAGCATTATTTGGAGCGATATTTGTCCTTATATGCGATCTTATTGGTCGTGTTTTGATAGCTCCTTATGAGCTTCCTATCGAGCTTATCGCTGGAGTGATCGGCAGTGTGATATTTATTGTGCTTTTAATATATAAGCTAAAAGCCCCAAAAACACGGCTAAATACCAACACAAAGGTAGTCAAATGCGAATGATAGCACTCAAAAAACGCCTTTTTTGCATTATCGGACTGAGCATTATTTTCTGTATCTTTTATCTATTTTATGATATAAATTTTAAATTTTTTGAGTATTTTTTGAGTATTAGGCTACCAAAACTTGGGGCTATTTTGATAACAGCATTTTGTATTGGTGCAGCTACGATGGTCTTTCAAACTATCATAAACAATACAATTGTAACACCATGCCTTTTAGGCATGAACTCGCTTTATCTAGTTATACATACAGCAATTGTCTTTTTCTTTGGCTCAGCTAGTATCTTAGCGAGTAATAAATATATCAGCTTTTTCTGCGATCTTGTGCTTATGGGGATATTGGCAACTATCATTTATAGCTATCTTTTTCGCGTTACAAAGTATAATGTGCTTTATGTACTACTTGCTGGAACGGTTATGGCGACATTTTTCCTATCGCTTCAAAGCACAATGGTTCGTATAATGGATCCAAATGAATACGACACACTTTTAGCATCACTAGTGGCTAGTTTTTCACACGTAAATACCGATATACTCGCATTTGCTCTTATATTTGTCGTAGCACTTACATTTTACTATCGTCGCGATCTGGCTGTGCTTGACGTGATTGCACTTGGTAAAAATGAGGCTATAAATTTAGGTGTAGATTATGATAGAGTTATTGCAAGACTTTTGCTCGGTGTTACGCTATTTATCGCGATCGCTACGGCACTTGTAGGCCCTATATCATTTCTTGGGCTTATTATCGCAAATTTAGCAAGGCAAATTTTTAAAACTTACCGCCACAGCTATCTTGTCGTAGCCTCGGCATTTATAGGTATGGTCGTGCTCGTGTGTGGACAATTTGTAGTCGAGCGTATATTTGATCTAGCCATACCCATCTCAGTCTTTGTAAATATCGCTGGTGGCGTATATTTCTTATATCTTTTGCTAGTAAATAAGGGGCGTTAATGCAGGTTAAAAATTTGATAAAAAGATATGGCGACACAAATGTCGTCGATAATGTAAGCTTTGAGATAAAACGCGGTAAAATAACATCATTTATCGGCCCAAATGGAGCTGGTAAATCAACTATAATGCACATAATCTCACGACTCATACAAAAAGATAGCGGAGAGGTGATATTTGGTGGTAAAAATTTAAGCGATTATAAGAGCAAAGATCTAGCTAAACACCTCGCGATATTAACCCAAAGCAATAACATAGCAATGAAGCTTAGTGTCAGAGAGCTGGTGAGCTTCGGACGCTTTCCATATAGTGGCTCAAAACTGGATGAAAATGACGTAAAAATCGTAGATGATGCACTTGAAAAAATGCAGCTTACTAAGTTTGCTGAACGCTATCTTGACGAGCTTAGTGGTGGACAGCGTCAAAGAGCGTTTATAGCGATGATTATAGCACAAGATACGGAATTCGTGCTACTTGATGAGCCGACAAACAACCTTGATATCTATCACTCCATACAGATGATGAAAAATGTCAAATTTTTATCTCAAACGCTTGGTAAGACGATCATTATGGTGCTTCACGAGCTAAATTTAGCTGCATTTTACTCAGACTATATCTGTGCGTTTAAGGATGGCAAAGTCGTAAAATACGGTGAAGTCAATGATGTGATGACAAAGGAGAATTTATCAGAAATTTACAATGTGGATTTTGAAATTTTAAATATCCACGACAAACCATTATCAATATATTTTTAGGAGGCATAATGCAAAAATTTTTTAAATTTTTACTTGTAGTTGGGCTTTTAAGCTCTTTAAATTTATCAGCGACCAATGTTGAGGTAAACGCACTAAACGGTAAGAAAGAGCCTATAACGCTCAAAGTTCCGCTCAATCCAAAAAGAGTAGCGACTATCGATCTGGCTGCACTAGACACTATCGATGCACTTGGAGTTGGCGATCATGTCGTAGCTATGCCAAAGTCTCAAAAGATAGAATACCTAATGAAATACGTAAATAACGAAAAGATCATAAATATCGGTACTGCAAAAGAGGTAGATATGGAAAAGCTCATCAGCTCACAACCTGATGTGATATTTATCAGTGGTAGATTGGCACCAAAATACGATGAGCTTTCAAAGATCGCTCCAGTTGTGCATTTAGAGATAAACTATGCAAACGGAAGTCTGCAAAGTGCGAAGCAAAACATAGCTACGATAGCTAAAATTTTTGGACTTGATGGCAAAGTTGATGGTATCGTGAGTGGCTTTGACAAACGTATGGACGCGATAAAACAAAAGGCAAATGGCAAGAGTGCTATCATAGGGCTAGTAACAAGCTCAAGCCTTCACACACTCGGTAACAGTGGACGTTGTGCGATGATAACAACTGATGCTGGATTTGAAAATTTAGCAAAAGATGTCGGCTCAACGCATGGCAATGAGTCATCTTTTGAGCTACTTGTAAAACTTGACCCAGAGTATCTTTTTATCCTTGATCGTGATAGTGCTATCGCAAAACCAGGTGCAAAGATCGCAAAAGAGGTGATAGACAATGAGCTAGTCAAAAAGACAAGAGCATATAAAAGTGATAAAATTTTCTATCTCACTCCAGCACCTTGGTATCTAAGCGAAGGTGGTATTCACTCGATGGATATAATGTTAAGCGATATAGAAAAAGCTTTAAAATAAATTTAAAAGGCGGCTTTAAACCGCCTAAATTTTATAGAAAAATTCCCAATAAAAACATTCCAAGTAAAATACGATATATCACAAACGGCAACATGCTTACCTTTGAAATAAATACCATAAATAGCCTAACGCATATATACGCACTTACCGCACTTAGCACAAATGCAAGCCCTAAATCACTCCATGAATAAATATGTGTCGTCTCATCTTTAATAAGCTTTAAACTCTCAAGTCCACCAGCTAGAAGTATTACGGGAATACTCATCAAAAATGAGAAATTTGCACTCGCCACTCTTGAAAATCCAAGCAATAAAGCCGCACTTATAGTTACGCCAGAGCGTGAAACGCCGGGTATCAGAGCCAAAGCTTGAGCTAAACCGATAAGCAAAGCTAATTTTATCGTTACATCATACTCGCTTTTTGTACCGACATTTTTATCAGCTACATATAAAACTATGCCAAAAATGATCGTCATAACCGCGATCATAACACCACTTCTAGCATATTTCTCTATTATGTCATTAAATGCCAAACCAAATAATCCAGCTGGTATGGTCGCAAAGCATACTGCCCACACAAGCGAACTCTCGCCAATACTTTTATGTTTTATAATGGAGACGAAAAAATCACT
The DNA here is from genome assembly GCF_018145655.1 of Campylobacter anatolicus. Lineage (NCBI taxonomy): Bacteria > Pseudomonadati > Campylobacterota > Epsilonproteobacteria > Campylobacterales > Campylobacteraceae > Campylobacter > Campylobacter anatolicus. Next base: position 61,805 of record NZ_JAGSSY010000005.1, on the reverse strand, counting down.
TAAAAGTCTAAAAATACGGTCTTTAAAGTAGATAATAATCGCTACAAGTGTACCTATATGTACCGCGACATCAAAGGCAAGTCCTTGATCCACCCAGTTAAAGAGCTTTGGTACTAGCACAAGATGAGCCGAACTAGATATCGGTAAAAACTCGCTAATACCTTGCACTAGGGCTAAAACGATAACTTGTATAATATCCATCAAAGCACACTTTTGGCATAAGTCGCTAACGCATTTGGCTCAAAACCGAAGTGTTTAAACAGGTCATCGGCCTTACCAGATGCACCAAAGCTACTCATACCATAGACATAATCAGCAAATTTATACCACTCTAATGCACTAGCGGCTTCTACTGCGATGATCTTAGTATTTTTGTCTAAAATTTGCTCTAAATACTCACTATCTTGTTCGCAAAGTAAATCAAAGCATGGGGCTGATACGACATTTACTCCTATGCTATCAGTGGCTAAAATCGTAGCAGTTTTAAGGGCTAGTTCTACCTCACTACCACTCGCTATTAGCGTTATTTTGGCATTCTCACTTCGTTTTAATAGATACGCTCCATTTTTTACGCTACCTACTACGCCACCACTAAGCGGTGCGAGTCCTTGGCGACTTAGTACAAAAGCACTTGGTGCATTTAAACTTAAAGCGACTTGCCAACAAGCTACATTTTCGTTACCATCGGCTGGACGAAATGTATAAAAATTTGGCATAGCACGAAACTGACTAAGTTGCTCAATAGGCTGATGTGTTGGACCATCTTCACCAACGCCGATACTATCGTGAGTTAGAATGAAATAATGCTTTAGTCCCATAAGTGCTGCTAGTCTTGCACTTGGCTTTAAATAGTCACTAAATATAAAAAATGTTGCCGAAAATGGCAAAAATAGCCCGTATCTAGCATATGCATTATTTATCGCTGCCATCGAATGCTCTCTAATACCAAAATGCACGTTTGCTCCATATGGGAAGTCGCCTCTACCTTTTAGCTCTGTTTTATTTGATGGAGCAAGGTCGGCTGAGCCACCTATAAAACCGGGTAGTGCCGTTGCTATGGCGTTTAATATCGCTCCATTACTATCTCTTGTCGCACACTTTTTATCGCTAAAATCAGGATATGAAATTTTACTAAAGTCAGGATTTAAAAGCTCATCTAAAAGTTGCTTTTTATCACTATCTAAATTTAAAAGCTGCTTATTCCACTCAGCCTGGGCTAGATCTCCTAGCTCCACCGCCACACGGAAACGTAAAAGTACATCATCATCAATATGAAATTTAAGCTCAGGGTCAAATCCAGCTGCAGCTTTTGCTACACGGATGATCTCCTCACCTAGTGGTGCTCCATGGCTATGATGAGAGCCTTCAAGCTCACCAGCACCCTTTGCGATGCTTGTATTCGCGATTATGAGATATGGGGCCTCTTTGTTTGCCGCCTCGCTTATGGCAAATTCTATCTCGTCATAATCGTGTCCATTTATACGTGCGACCTCCCATCCTTGTGCCTCAAAACGTAGCTTCACATCTTCGCTCCACGCTATAGCTGTGTCACCCTCGATGGTAATGTGGTTTGAGTCATATATCAGCACTAAGTTATCAAGCCCAAGTCTTCCAGCTAAAGCACAAGCCTCATAGCTTATGCCCTCTTGCAAGTCGCCATCGCCACAAAGGCAGTAAATTTTATGATTTATCAGCTCATTTTCTGGAGTGTTTAATAAATTTGCCGCTGATTTTGCCGCCATCGCAAAGCCGACTGAATTTGCTATACCTTGACCCAATGGCCCAGTAGCTACTTCAACCCCAGCGGTGTGGATCTCAGGGTGCCCTGGTGTTTTTGAGCCAAGTTGACGAAAACGTTTAAGCTCATCCAAGCTTAAATCATATCCGCTAAGGTATAAAAAACTATACACGAGGCTACTTGCGTGTCCGCCACTAAATACGAGCCTATCACGGTTTAGCCACGTTGGATCTTTTGGATTGTGTTTTAGGTGTTTTGATAAAACAACCATTATATCAGCCAGTCCCATTGGAGCTCCCGGGTGCCCACTGTTTGCGGCTTGAACCATATCAGCACATAAAAATCTTATCGTATCTGCCTGTTTTTTTAGCATTTTTTATCCTTACTTTAAGTGTTTGTCTATTAAATTTATTATCATCGTTTTTATGCTTGGCTCAAATTCGCTAAGCTCTTTTATGATGTTCTTTATCATCTCATTCTTACACCGCACTGCTTCAGCAACGCCTAGTAAATTTGTAAATGAGTTTTTCTCGCTATCGTTTAAAGTAGGCTTACCGGCTTCTTGGCTCGTTGCAGTAGCATCTATGATGTCGTCTTGTATTTGAAACGCCAAACCTAGCTCAAGTCCTATATTATAAATTTTCTCGCACTTGCTCTCGCTCATACTAGCAATAACCGCACCTGCTTGTAAACTAGCGGCTATGAGCTTGGCGGTTTTATGCATATGCAAAAATGTAAGCTCATCAAGGTTTAGCCTTTTATTATTTAGTCCAAGAGCTTGTTTGATTTTGGCATTTTTAGGGTTATTTTCAAAGAAACAATCTATAGCCTGACCAAGCACCATACCACTCGCACCAGCATTTTGACTTAAAATTTCAATACATTTTAGTCTAATATGTGCGTCTAAATTTGCACGACTTAGCTGATAAAATGCATGTGTATTTAGTGCGTCTCCAACGAGTATAGCAGTAACTTCATCATATTTTATATGAAGACTCGGTACTCCACGCCTTAAATTTGAGTCGTCCATCGCAGGTAGATCATCGTGAATAAGTGAATAGCTATGCATCATCTCAAAGCCAAGTGCGATGTCAAAGGCATCTGTAGTAAGCTCTGGACGTAGGGCATTCACCACGCCAAGCAACAACATCGCACGAAAGTGTTTGCCACCTGAGCTTAGCGTATAGCCCAAAGCCTCCTCAAAATATGGATGAAAGCTTGGTGCTTTAGGGAGATTTGCTTCTCTAAATTTAATAAAATCAGTTAATAAGTTCTCTCTCATTTTGGTGCTCGTGCAAAAAACTGAAACCCGCCTCTGCTAAATAACAATAAAAAACTCTGCTTATCTCCGATATTCTCGGCTAACTCGGATCGATTTTTTACTAGTTGTTTGTCTATTTGGAGTATCTTATCGCCTATTTTTATACCAAATTTTTGTGCATTTGAATGCTCAGCAACTTTTGTAACGACTAAATTTTTATTCACATTTATGCCATAATCTATCAAAATTCTATCGTCAAACTCGCTTGTAATGGTGTCTGGCATAGCGTTTAAATTTTTTATATTGCTACTATTTGGCGAGATAGCTTCTAAACTTTGGCTAAATTTAAGATCACCTGAAACCAGTATCTGAAAAAGTAACTGAGCTAGTTCACGTTGTACGATTACATCTAACTTTGCACCCTTTGGAGCAAATAAAATTGTCTCATTTATTTCTCTTAAACTCTTTGGCTTTTTGCCATTTATGCTAATAAGCTCATCGCCCACCATCAGCATCTTACCCCGCCCAAGTGGATCAACCATACCAACATAAAATTTACTATCTTTTTCATAAAAATTTGCCCCAATATCGCCGTAATACACATCATCATATGCCGCAAAATGCTTTAAATAACGATTTGGTATAAATTTATCTCCACCTATTGCGATACCTATCATCTTGCAACACGGTGTATTTATCATACCGGTTGCATTATGCTCAAAACTAAGTGTGTCAAAGTCACCTAAATTTACCCCAAGCTGCTTGATATGTCCCATTTTTGTATTGTTATTATCACTTAGTATACCGATCCAAGTACTTTTTTTGATCCGCTCATCATCGGTCTCGTCGGCCATCATTGGTACTTGCAAGCTCTCATTTGAACGTACAAGATAAAGCTGCAAATATGGGTCAAATTTCACATAGTTATTTATCGGTTCAGAGCCACTCTTTGGCACGGCAATGAGGTCTTTTGTGATAGCAACGCCAAAATGACGATTGACAGAAATAATAGAGTTTTTATTTTTCTCATAACAAGCATTAAAGTCATCTTGCGTAGGACGTGGATCTGCCAAAACTGTAGTCGCAAAAGTAGCTAAAACGACGATAAATTTGATAAATTTACTCATAAGTTCAGTCCACCAAAGCCACCTAGCATCTTAGTCGCCATCGCTTTTTTGTCATCTTCTACCATCTTTAAAGTGTCATTTACGGCACTGATGAGTAAAATTTGTAAACTCTCTTTATCATCAAGCAAACTATCATCTATCGTAATATCAAGTACTTCGCCCTTGCCGTTAGCTCTCACGCTGACTAGTCCGCCACCGCTTTTAGCACTAAATTCTTTACGAAAGCTCTCCTCCTCAAACTGCTGTGCCTGTTCTTTTGCCTTAGCAAACACCTCGCCCATTTTAGAAAAATCAAGTCCCTCAAACATAACTTCACCTTTAATTTTTGCTGATTATAGCAAATTTATTTTTAAGGTAAAATTTTTAAGTATTTTTGTCGTTTTATAAATTAAATTTCAATAGTTTTAGAATATTAATTCTTTATGATAAATAATACTTTAAGTTTTATTTTGAAATAATTTATATCTACTTTTTAGTAGACAACAAAAAATAAGGAGTATTAATGGAGTTTTTACAACTTTTATTAGTTTTGATAGCAATTATTGTTATCATAGCAAAACCAGAGAAAGAGCGATTGGCATTCACTCTCGTAGTTGTGGCTTGGATATTTATGATATGCTTATATATCGGTCATAAATCAACAAATTTACTAACAAATATGAATTTATAAGGACAAACAATGAACGATATAAAAAAGGCAAAACTATTTTATAGCCTAATGGCTCTTGCTGGATTTTTGATAATCCTTCTTCCTGTTGGCATCGCAAATTTTTTCTTTGGCTACGTGCTAAAAGATAGCCCTTGCACACTTTGCTGGGGACAAAGAGAAGCTATGATATTTATTGGTGTTGTGGCACTTTTTATCGTAAGGTACGGAATGAAAGCAAAATATATCGCTATGCTTTTAATAATGACTGGCGTTGGCTTGTGGCAATCGTTGGCACACTTTGGTAACCATGCTCATCGTGATTTAGATCAGGGGTTTGGCCTTGCTGTATTTGGCATACATACTTATTTTTGGGCAGAAGTTGTATTTTGGGCGGTTATTATACTACTTGGTGTTATATTTTTCTTTGCACCTAAATTTAGTGCATTTGACGAAGAGAATAATGGTAAAAAGGTAAGGGAATTTAATAAACCAACATTTTGGGCATTTTGCATAGTTGCATTTATCATTGCTTCAAATGTATTTCAAGCGTTTGTCAGTACAGGTATCCCTCCTTACTCAGGACAAGGCGATCCAGTGCGTTTTACACTTAATCCAAAATATATCATTTGGAGTGCAAGTGGAAATAGCGAATTATATAAAAACATCTCATTTTTAGGCAAAAGAGATGTCAAGGCACCAGATTACGCATTTGCACCAGCTAGTCAAAAGCTAGGTATTAAATTTGATAATGACGCAAACAATGCTCCACTAAATATAGATCAAAGTATAAACATAACAGCAAAAAAAGAGCTAGAATTTAATAAGCCTTTAAACTCTTTAAGCCTAATAAACGGCGAATTTGTAGCTAGTTCAAAGTGGGAAGTGTTTTTTATGGATGAAAATTTTAGTGTAAAATCAGACTTTGAAATAGACCCATATTTCTCAGCAACTATCGATCCTATAGTAGGCGTGATACCATTTATGCAAGATAAATTTATCCTTATGGGCTCAAATAAAACGCTACTTAGATTTGGTAAAAATAGCAATGCAGACGAAGCATTACAATACGCTGACTTTGTGCGTGGTGCTGATAAATTTGAAGGTCAGGGCAAACATCTTGGGCGTGCTAGGATAGATACAGTCAGGGCAAAATTTCACCATATCGCAAGTGTAGCAAGTGATGAAAGATATATCTATACAGCAACCGTTCCAAATAACAAAGATCAGGAAAAATTTATCATATCTAAAATTTTAGTTGCAGATCGCACATTATCTGGCGAATTTACACCAAAGGCGAATTTAAAAGATGGCAAAACACTTAGGGATTTATATATAACATCAATGATCTTTAAAGATGGGCTTTTATACGCACTTAGCAAAAACCACAATGTCATTGTTGCAATCGATACAAAGAGTGAAGAGATCGTAAAAACCATCTCATTTCCAAGTGATATAAAAAATGCTAGAAGTCTATACTTTAATAACGATAAAACCTATATATTGTCTTATCAAGATGGCAAGAACATTGTTTTTGAACTAGAGTAGCAACTTAAAAGCAAGAGATAGACTCTCTTGCTTTTATATCATCTCTTATATCTATACAAAACTCTGAGTTTAACACCACATTGCTACTTAAATTTGAACTAAGTAAATCAACATCCATATCTCCAAGCTCAGAATTTGCTATAATCTTTAAGATATACTTGAATTTAGTTGAATTAAAAAGAGCAAAAAAGTCTTAATTAAACAATAAAAATAAGTATAAATATAGCATTAAAGATCTATTTTCTTCAATACGATATTTACGAATTATTAAAAATGAAATAGTTTACTTTACTATTTCATTTTCTTCATTTACATGAACGATAGTTGGAGAGAATTTTTTAGCTTTTTTTACACTCATTGAAGCGTAAGCTACGATGATGACAATATCGCCCACGCAAACTTTGCGAGCTGCTGCTCCGTTTAAGCAGATCTCGCCTTTTTTGCCTTTTATAATGTAAGTTGAGAAACGTTCGCCGTTATTTATATCTAGTATCTCAACCTTTTGATTTACTACTAAATTTGCTGCCTTTATTAACTCTTCATCTATGCTGATAGAACCGACGTAGTTTAAATTTGCATCTGTTACCTTTGCACGGTGGATCTTGCTAAAAAGCATTTCTATTTTCATTTTTTAACCTTTGATGTTTTTATCGCATTATTATATCGCACTTTGTGACGTTTTAAAATATTTACTCGCTCAATAAGGGGTTGTTTTGGCTACTTTGCCTTACTAGTTTATAAATTTTCTTTTGTTTATACTTTATTTTATTAATAAACAATGGACTAGAATTACACTCTACAAGACTAGACATATAATATGTCGCAGTGAAAAAATTAAAAACTAATTTAAAAATACTCAAAAAACAAACTATTTTGTGAAAAGAGGGGAGAGTAAAGAAAATGAGAGTGGAAAATTTTAGAAATGATTTTACTAAAGTGGCTAAAATAGGCGTTAAAGTTGCTTTACTCTCAGTCGTAATGCAAGAAATTTACAGCAAGAAAATCCATATAATCCAAATTGTCCATTTTATCTCAAAGTAGCGGAAAAACAATACTTATTTAAAAGCATTTTAAACACTGAAAAAATGGCGAAAAATTTAGAAAAATAGCAAAGTTTTTTGCCAAATTATAAAAATATAGCTTTGAAATTTAGGCGATTAATCATTAGAAAAATAGCTATAGATATTCACTGAAGCTTAAAAATTATCATTATTTGATTAATCATCATTTTAAGCTTTTTAATAATATATTTAATGACTTTGTCAACTATATAGCAACAATTTTGAGTGTCCTTGTCTAGCTCAAAGCTTTCATAATCTTTATTATTGCTTTTGATATACATTACCGCGTGGAATTTTTTGTAAAATATAGCCCATTGCCTTTAAATTCTTTTGTTCTTTCAAAAATAACCCTGCAACATAGGCACCATAAAATAGTCGCCAACTTAAGCCATGCGAAGTTTATCATTTTTTATAATAGTTTTTAAAAATCAAGTGGAACAAAAAATCTATCATCCATAGAATTTCTATTAATCCATTTATCCATTGCAGGTCGCTTTATATCAAGTTTTTCACGGAGTTTTTTATCGGTTTATGTCGAGTTCTAGCTTTAATTTATCCAAAATTTTCTAGAATTTTTATCCATAAAAGTATCTCCTTTAAAAGTTCATTGACGCCATTTTAAAATATAGAGCAAAAAGCTCAAAAAACGAGCTTTTTATCAAAAGACTTTATAAAAGATAGCCTATGATACGCATCATAAAGCATAGGTGCTTTGTCTGAAATTTCTAGTTTGTCTAGTTTTGCATTAAGGCTATCAATCTTGTTAAATAATGGGAAAAATGGTCTATTTTGAATGTTCTTTTTTAACAACGGCGAAATATTAGGAGTAGATAAAAAGCTATTTTTGTTTTCTATCTTAATTTTATTGTTTTGAGAATTTTAAGAATAAATAAAAATTTAAAAAGCTTCTCATTAATGCATTTGCACTTGATAGACTAAGCTACAATATTATTAAAAAAGAGTGAAAAGGCATTAGATATAAAGATAGAAGCCACAATTATTGCAGGTGATAAGCACGACATACTTCACATTCGTCCTGAGTGTAAAAATGAATGCGGACAAGACTTAAGATTATATGAAATACGCTGTATAATTGATATTTTAGATGAGGGCAGGAGTTGTACTTGCAATACAGATCCGATCCTATAAAGTATGCTTCTTCAGTTACGCTTGATAAAAAGCTAAAAAGTGGTAAATCAAATCGCATGCTAAGAGCGGCTAGTCAAGCAACTTCTTTAGATTATTAAAGAAGTTGCTTACCCTTTTGTAAAAGTGTGTAAATGAATGGATTTATTAGCGTTTCACCACGTGCTGCACATAGTAAAACCTCATCATAATAATAATCACACGTACCATACATATGAAACTCATACGCACCAAAGCCATATCCCATTGGTGTCGCCTCATCGCGTGAATACCACGCATTTTTAGCTAAGATGTAGTGCTTCGAGTCGGTTGCATAGACATAAAGTATGATCTCATCTTTGTTTTTTTGACGCATTAGCCAGATAAAGGCGTTGCCTATGTCATTAAAAAAGTATGTATCACCATTTGGCATTATGGCTTGGGCTGAGTTGTAAAGATCGGTTATGAGCATACGGCTCTCAGTGCAGATATATCTATTTAGCTCAATATCTATGGGTTGTTTTGCGGTGTTATTATGCACGATGTCTATGCGGTTTGTGCTGATGTCAGCCGATATTACTAAAAGTGTTAAAACACCAAGTATAAGTATACTTGCAAAGAGCCGTTTTATCACAGTAGCACCCCATTTTGCAAGTAGTATTTTATAACATAAAAACTACATATTAATGCATTTACGATCAGCCAAATGGATGAGTATTTAAGATAGTGAGTGTATGAGTTTTTAGTGATTAACTCAACTAAAAATGGCACTATCCCAAAGAAAATCCCCAAAAATAGCGACCCCCAGATGAAATATCCTATATAGTAATAATTACTCAAGAGCATACAATAAGGGCATTTATGGTTAGGTTGTTCGTATACATAAAGCCCGAAAAAATAGGTAATAGCATAATATGCTACAAATAAAAATAATAAATTTAAAGCAAAGCTACTCATAGTTTGTTTTAAGAAATTTAGCACTAAAATCACTACTAAAATCATATAAAAAAAGCTAGCAAGCATCGCTTGAGTATAGCCAAAAGGTAGCTTTGGAGCTTGAAATACTACCGAGCAGCAAAATACTGGCACTTTAAGTGGGATATTTGTAAAAAATAGTAGTTCAAGCACAAACTCAACTAAGATAAATGCAAAAAGTGCGGTGAAAATGATATATTTACGCTTTAAAAATGGAAAATTTATAGCCTTTAAATCAAGCTTATTGATAATCAGCCATAGCCCAAGTCCAAAAATAAGTAAAATTTTAAGTAGCAAAAGCATATTGCCGTATTTGTTTGCACCAACTACACCGGCCGAGCACATAGCACCTGGGACGATATTTGCTAACTCATTTAGCACTACTGCAAAAAATATAAATAAGACCATCTTGCACACAACTGTGAAAAATAAAATAGTATTTACAAGGTAGTTTCGCTTTTCTAATGAGTATTGCAAATTTGTGGTAGCTCCAAAGTCCCAGCTACGTATGATTTGTATTACATTAAACTGTGAGATAGTCAAAAGTGCGATGATGACAAGCTCAATGGCTAAAAATACGATGAGTGCGTTTGAAAGAAATATACTCATAAAATTTCGCCATTTTGCATATGTATTATGCGATCTACAAAGCTAAGCTCATCAAATAGCAAGTCGTGAGTAGCTATGATGAGCGTTTTATTAAGCTCTTTAAATTTTTTAATCATATCTATAAATATAAGTGAGTTTTCTTTGTCTAAATTCGCAGTTGGTTCATCTGCTAAGATAATGTTTGGTTGCATTACTAAAGCCCTTGCTATCGCACATCTTTGCTTCTCGCCACCGCTTAGACTTGAGATATTCTGCCATTTTTTATGAGCTATGTTTGCGATATTCATCGCCTCTTCTGTCATGCTTTTAAGCTCATCTTTTTTAAGCTTTGTCAGACTTAGTGGTGCTTGAACGTTTTGCTCTACGTTTAGTCCATCAAGTAGGTTAAATGACTGAAATATAAAGCCTATTTGTGTATGGCGGATGTTTGAGCCCATTATGTCAGGTAGCTTTGAGATATTTTGCGAATTTATTAAGATCTCGCCACTGCTTGGCATACTAAATCCTGCGATTAGTGAGAGTAGAGTGCTTTTACCACTGCCGCTAACGCCTTTTATTATCACGATCTCACCGTCATTTATGCTTAAATTTATATCTTTTAATGCCTTAAATTCATTCGGTTTTGCTTCGTTGTAAATTTTAAAAAGATTTTTTATCTCTATCATTTTACCGCCTCGCTCATATCACTTATAGCTACACGCCATGAAGGTATGATGACAAATGCAAGAAATGGCACTACGCTAAATAAAAATAGTAAAAATAGCGTATCAAAGTCAAATATCGGCGTAAAAGTGATAGAGTTATCAATCTCACCGCCTAAAAATATCTCACGTAAAAGTGGTGCGTGTAACACAAAGACGTAAATATACGCTAATGCACATCCAAGCAAAAAGGCACTTACGGCGACTATAAAATTTTGTATAAATTTTAAAGCTATGATATCTTTTATGCTATATCCTATGCTTCGTAGGATTGCTATCTCCTTTTTCTTCTGTCCATATGCTAATGAAATTTGATTTTTAAGCAGTATGAAAAATGAGATCATCGCTACGATATAAAGCACCATAAAAATGCCGCCTTTGTAATAATAGATATGTTTTACCTCAGCTATCCTATCTTCTGCGGTTTTGGCAAAAGTGTTTGGATATAGGTTCATAAATTTAAGTGCGACTTCACTTATCTCATTTGAGTTTGGAACGCTGACATACATCTTTGTGTATTCATTGTCATCAAGGCTTAAGACCTCTCTTGCGTTATCTTCGTGCATATATATAACGTTATTTGAGATGATATTTGTAGAGTGTGGGCTGGTTTTATTTATTTTTATAGGTATTAAATTCTCTTCTGTCAAGAAATTAAAAACATCTTCGTAGTATAGCTCTTTCATCGCTCTTTTTACGCCTTCACCGATAATCATCTCATCTTCATTAAGTGAGTTGTCACCTATGATGTGAAACCATGTGCGTTTTTGTGCAAAGTAATAATACCCATCAACCACGCCAACCACATCACTAACGCCACTTATCTGTTTGGCATCATAGATATAGCCATCGTGCATGGTATCTCGCTTACCAGCACGTAGAGCCTCTACCACGATATCAGGATGTGATTTCACACTTTTTATGATGTCTTGCTGGATTGAACTTGATATGAAAAGCACAGAGCTTAAGATAAAAACGATAAAGCAAAATATCAAAAAACTAAAGGTATGGTCGGCTCTATCTTTACGCAGTAAAAGTACTGCATAATCAATAAAAACTTTACTTAGCATAGACAAAGCCTTTATATTCATCACTTATAAAGCTAAATGATGGACGCACATCTTTTATCTTGGCTGAAATTTTAGCTATTTGTGTATCTTTAGTGTCTGTATCAAAGCTAATATAGTGAATAAAAATAAGTGTATAAATCACTACAAAAAAGCTAAATACCGCCACTATCGCTCTCATAATTCTCTTATTACCTTCTCGTCTATCTCATCAAATTTAAGTACTGCTTTACCGAGATGGTCTTTTGCAAATTCTCTCGCATCGCTCTCCTTTTCAAATGGCACTAGTTCATCACCCATAGGACCAAAGACGTTTGAGCCGATAACGTAAAATGCTTTTTTTGCTTCTATTTTGTGAAGTTTATAATAATCGCTAACAAAAATTTTATCAAATTTCTTATCGTTTTGAAAATAATACTTCATCAAGTCTTTAACACCATCAAAGTAAAAGCTCTTGTCCTTATCTTGTATCATTGTCGCCCAATTTGGATTTTTAGCTACTAGCATACCACATACTGGACATTTTGCATCATCAGGAATCTTTATGCGTTCAGCCTGCTTTGTTGTTAGTTTTGGGTTATCCCAGATGTAAAGTGCAGCTGCTTGAAGTGCTGCATCATCGCTATTTTTACATACACTTTTTAACTTTGCTTTAAGTTCAGCGATATTTTCAAAGCCACGTTTGCTAACTCTTGGGCAGTTTTGCTCATAAAACTCTCTACCTTTTTTATATACACCACCCTCACGCTTAGCCTTTATCATCTCATTGTCTTTGTTAAAATCAGCACCGGCAACTTTGTAAGCAGCTTTAAAGTCCATTATTTCACCGCCATTTTCTGCTTGAAATTCCTTAGCATCAGCTTCAGTAGAGAAGGCATATTTGCTATTTTGTGTCATTGTTCCTTTGATCTTGCTACCGACTACATAAAAGGCTTTTGCTGTATCTATAAAATTTAAATTTTTAGTATCAACTACCATTGCACCAGTTGGGATTTGCCCATTTGTCGCTTCAAAAAGACAGTGAAGAGATGAGTATTGTTTGCCATTGAGTGCGTGATTTGTCTTATAAAATTTAACTAAATTCATACCGCAATTTGGGCAGTATTCACGTCCTTTGCCACTTTGTATTAGTGTAGCTTGACTAGGTTCTACGCTTTGGAACATCTGTGCGTTTAAACTTATTATTAAAATTGTACTTGCAAATAAAATTTTTAGCATTTTCACTCCTATTTTGTTATCTTGTCAAGTAGTTTCATATTATCACACGCTTCAACTAAGCCATCATCGCAACTTTTCTTAAAATACTCTCTCGCCTTTTTTGCGTCAGCTTCAATGCCCTTGCCATCAGCATAGAGTATGCCAAGCTCATTACATCCTCTATTATAGCCCATGTTGCAAGCTCTCTCAAAATACTCTTTTGCTTTTGGCATATCAAGCTTTACGCCTTTGCCGTTTGCATATAAAAATGCTAAGTTATTGCATCCTATGCCAACGCCACCGTTACAAGCTAACTCTATGTATTGTTTTGCTTTTTCAAAGTCTTTTTCTGTACCACTACCTTGCATATAGGCATATCCTAGGTTATTGCACCCCCACATATCGCCATATTCACATGCTTTTTTGTAAAGTTCGTTTGCCTTTTTTGCGTCTTTTGCTACACCTGCACCATTTGCATATAAAAGCCCTAAAGATGTACAACCTTCGTTGTCCTTGCAAGCTTTTTCATAAATTATACTTGCCATTGTAAAATTTTGATCTATACCGCGTCCGCTTTCATACATATGAGCTAGGTTATTACAACCTGATGCAAAGTTTGCTTCACATGCTTTTTTGTAATACTCTCTTGCTTTATCGTAATCCTTCGCCACGCCACCAGTGCCTTCGTCATAAACCACGGCTAGGTTATAGCATCCTGATGCTTTCTTATCTTTATTGCACGCTTGTTCGTAAATTTCAACTAATTTATTATGGTCTCCGCTTTGTTGTGCGTCTATACCATCTTTTATAAATCCGGCATTTGCAATAACTGCAATAGCCAACGCTAGTATTAACTTTTTCACTTTTTCTCCTTGAAATTTTATATATTTTTGATATTTTTCCCGCGATATGCAAATACACTAAGTGCAATCAAAATCGCAATGATGCAATAGAGCGTATTAGGCACACCAGGTGCTTCACCTGCTGCGTATGAGTGCATACCTGTAAGGTAAAAATTTACACCAAAATATGTCATTATGATCGAGCTATATGCAAACATACTAGCTACACAAAAGACATAGATAGAGTTTAGCTTTGGTACAAATCTTAAATGAAGCACGATCGCATATACTATGATAGAGACAAACGACCAGGTCTCCTTGCTATCCCAGCCCCAGTATCGCCCCCAGCTCTCATTAGCCCACACGCCACCAAAAAAGTTACCAACTGTAAGCATAGAAAGCCCTACTATCAAACTTATCTCGTTTATAGCTGTAATGTAACGAATTTGTTCGTTTATATGTGGCTGGTTTTTGAAATTTTTTAGACTCATTAGGATAAGTCCCAAAAGCCCGAGCAAACAGCTAAGTCCTAAGAATCCATAACTTGCGGTGATAACTGAGACATGAATGCTTAGCCAGTATGACTTTAAAACAGGCACAAGGTTAGTTATCTGTGGATTTACAAAGCTCATATGTGCAACAAGCATAACGATACTTGCTAAAATCGCTGACGCCGCAATACTTAAAAGTGAGCTTCTAAAAAATACAATACCCGCTAAAACTGCCGACCAGCCAATGTAGATCATGCTCTCATAGCTATCGCTCCAAGGTGCATGTCCTGAGATGTAGGCACGTATTATCAGTCCAAATGTGTGAGCGATAAAGCCAAACACAAATAGCCAAAATATTATACTTTTTGATGTTTTAAATTTCTTTGTGCGAAACACACTGACAAATCCAAGTCCAAGTGCGACAAATCCAAGTATCATATAAAAATAGACAAGCTTTTTAAAAATCATAAATTTGTTATAAAAGACCTCAGCTTTGATCTGCGTATCACTCGGTAAAGCATGGCTTGAAGCGACTCTTTGGTATTGTTTTAGTTTATGAAGTGCTTCGTTTGCCTTATCCCATTGATTTATCGCGACACCACTTTCTAGCCCAACCAGATAATCATTTAAGATGACTTTTGCCTCTTTATCGAGCCCATACGCCATAAATGCGTCGTTTGGAGAGAGCCACTTATCATCTGCGTCACCTTTTACTGGAACAAATCTAAAAAACACCCCTTTTAGCGTAAGATAAGCAATATTTATTCGCTCATCAAATTTTATAAGATCGTTATCTAATTTTGAGCGTTTTGATGCAGGTTTAGCATTAGCATTATCGACCTCTTTAGCTAGTTTATACATACCTTGTTCGTCAAACATAAAGTTAAAGCTTACGAATTTCTCATTGCTATTTAAATTTAAAAGCTTTTTTATCTCACTGTTTTTAACTCTAATGGTTTTAAGATCTTGCCACAAAGTTGGGTTAGTACTCATACCTAGCACGACTTGTTCTGGGCTAAGTCCAAAAAGGCTCTCACTCATACTCATCTTGCTAAGTACTTCAAATGCTTGTGTACTAATAGGTTTTGTCCGACCCATAAAGTCTTGCACTAAAAGTGTAGCAAATTCGCCGTTTGCGTGAGCTTTGGTGTTTTGTTTAAAATGTTCTAAAGCACCTTCATCTGCTGCTTGAAGGTTAAAATTTATAAAAAATATCAAAACAAAGATCAGTAAAATTTGACTATTTTTTATAAATTTACTAAGGTGAGCAAATCTACTTTTTGGTGTGAAAAAATTCCCTATGAATCCAACGCAAAGTAAGAAATATCCAATGTAGGTTGGAATCTTTCCTGGATCGCGATTTATCTCTAAGATCGTTCCATGTTCATCTTTATCATATGATGACTGAAAGAACTTATACCCATCAAATACCAGTGGATTATTCATAAATATTTCATACTCAAGCACCTTTTTCTCGCCCTTAAAAACTTCAATATCGCTTGCATATGATGATGGACTTTGTGAGCCGGGATAACGCTGGAGTTTAAAATTTAAAAGCTTTATAGAAAACGGCAGTTGCGTTAGCTTTGATCCCCAAGATAGCATTATTTGTTTGCCATCTTGCTCCACTACTTTTGGCTCACCTAGCCAACCAATACCACCGTTTAGCCTAATGGCTTCAAGATTATCATTAAAACCAGCTAATACGTTTAAATTTGATCGTCTGCCTTTGATAGATGGCTCATAACTTTGAAATTTGATAATAAAATCTTTGCCATCTATTGGTTGTATGATAGTAAAGTCGTTTTTGCCTATCTGTGATAGCTTTGTGTAGTATTCATATATGTCATCGTCAATACGAATTTGCAAGTATGGCTTGACGCTTATCATTTCGCTTGAACTCTCGCCTTCACGCACGTGCAAAACACCTTCTTCGCCAAAAAATCTTGTCATAAATGCACCAAAGATAATGATAATAAAAGCTATATGTATAGCAAATGCACCAAAGCGTCGATACATTTTGCTCTTAATGATAATACCAAGTAACGAAATGCTAATTAAAAGCATTAAGGCTTCATACCAAAGTGCCTCATAGACATAAATTTGAGCTGTTGCAGTATCGTAAATACTCTCTAAAAAAGTCGCTATCCCAGCACCTATGGCTAAGATAGCAAGAAGAATGAGAACAAATTTATAAGAAAAAAGTATCTTTGTCATTTTTGTTCCCATTTTACCTCCATATAGTTAAATCAAAATGCTATAAGTCTGCCCTGCGTATAGTATAAACATACGTAGCATCAAAACACCAATAATACTAGCAATAGCACTTAGATAAAATGCAAAATGCGTTGAGGCAAATTTTTTACCAAGACAGAAGTTTATCACGATAGGAGCGACAAAACCTATGCCAACTACGCCTATCCAAAACATTTTAGCATAAAAACCATCAAGGAATGCTGTGCTTGCAATTTTTTGTACTTCGCTACCGATTATAAGTGATACAAAAAGCATTGTAATTAGTAAAATTTCAGCTACTAATACAGGCCATTCTATCGTATGAAGTATCTTCATATCGCTACTGTGAGTCTCTTCTTTAAAACAAGCTGTTGCGATAAGGCTTGAACCAGCGATACCGGCAGAAAGACCAGAAGCGACAAAAAGTGCCGGTAAAACAGCTGTGTTAAGTATAGGAAATCTAACCAATACAGAGATAAGAAAGCCAGTATAGGCACAAACTGCAATTGCAAATATTAGTGCAAGAGTATATAATGGTTTTCGAAGTGGATTTAAAATAGCCATTAAAATTTCTACAAGTCTTTTTAAAGGTGTCTTTTTAAGCTCTTCTTCAAACGCATAAATACACATAACAAAACATAGTGGTATATAGATACAAAGTGCTGCAACACCGATAGACATAACTGATTTGAAGTTATAGTTGATTAAAATTTTCCAAAATAAAAGTGGTCTATCAAGATCACCAACAAGACAAACCATACCAAGAAGTATAGTTACAAGTGCGAGCGAACTAGCAGCTTTAAAAAGTGGCGTGATGCCAGTTTGTTTTTTGTAATACTTTATCATAATAGCTACTATAAGTGCCCCACCACTCATACCAGCAAGTAATAAATACACAGCGATAGGCCAATGCCAAATAACAGCTCCGTGCGAGAAAGTTTGTGTAAAATTTATAGCACCATTCATATCACACCCCCATCTTTACGGCTGGTATATATCTTAAACTAGGGCTTGTGCCACATTCTGGACGCATTCTTAAGCTATCTTTTATGGCTAAAAGCTTACTTATATGAGAATTTTTATCGTTTAAATCACCAAATACAAGTGCATCGTATCTGCAAGAAGATACACAAGCTGGCTCTTCGCCTTTAGCTAGTTTTGTATCTATACAGAAGTTACAGCTTTCAGCTGCTTTTGTTTCGTGATTTATAAACCTTACATCATAAGGGCAGGCTACAATGCAGTATTTACAGGCGATGCAGTCATCGGTATTCATAGTAACGATGCCAGTTTTTTCATCTCTACAACAAGCGTTTGTAGGACATACGTTAACACAAGGTGCATCTTGACATTGTTGACAAGAAATTCTAACAAATCTACGCTCTAAGCGGTTATTTTGATCTGTTTTATCCTCTACAAAAAGTCTCATCTGTCCTTTTGGCACCAAGTTAGTTTTCACACAGGCTAACTCACACTCGGTGCAACCAACACATTTGTTTTGATCAAAAATCATACCAAAATGTGGTTTTTTTGTCTCTTCTTTTTCTGAGTTTGTTTGTGGATCTGCCACAGCATAAGCTGTCATACCAATCGCAGCAGAGCCAAGAGCGACATACTTCATAAACGCTCTTCTGTTGTTTTTAGTGTCCATATTTCTCCTCCATTTTTAGCAGAAAGGAATTACTGCTTAGCACTAGACTTGTTATCTTCGCTATTTTTATCTGTTTTATTAAATGTTGTCCCTGGTTTACCAACTTGCAAAAGCTCAACTTCAAAAACTACGGCAGAGCCAGCAGGAATCACATCAACATCTTCATCTCCGTAAGCAAGTTCGCTCGGTATGACAAATTTATATGTTGATCCGGTATTCATTAATACCAAACCTTCTTTTAGACCCTCTATAACAGTTATTAGTGATAGTGTTACGGATGTTTTAGCTTTATAACTATCCTCAAAAACTTCGCCGTTTGGTAAATACGCTCTATAATTAACTAAAACTATGCTTTCAGGCTTTGGCTTTTCACCTTTCCCTGCTTTTAAAATTTCATATTGTAAGCCTGAAGCTGTAGTTTTTACATTTTTATTTTTTGCGTTTTTGTTCATAAAATCTTTTGATGCTTTTTTATTTTTATCAAGCTCTGCTTTTTTGATAGCTTCATTTGCCTTATTTAGTGCGTCAGCTCTTTTGTTTAACGAATTTAATATCTCATCGTCTGAAAGCTTGTTTTGTTTTTTAAGACCATCGATAAAGCCTTGCACTAATGCATCTACGTCAGTTAAAACTCCAAGTTTTTTGTGTCCTAAAATTTGGTTTGCTATATGCCCACCAGTAGATGCTCCGATACTGTAAGACTCTTTTTGAGTATCAGTGTTAAGCTCAACGCTAAAAGCACAACTTGTTAAAAATAAGACCGAGATGAAGCTTTTTAAAATTTGTTTTTGCATATTTTGCCCTTTTAGATAGGGAGCCAAAGGCGGCTCCCATTGTTTGATTACATTTTACTATTCAAAATTCTTTGAGCTTCTTCTACGTATCCTTTAGCAGCGTCAAGTCTTTGTTTAGTGTATTTGAATGCATGCATACCCCAAGATCCATCTTTTTGGATTAGATCAACGGTGTCTTGTGCTTTTTCAATCAACTCATAGACTCTTGTCTTAGCACTTGGATCAAGTTTAGTTGTTTCAAGAATTTTAAACATTCCCTCTATACCAATCTTAACTGCAGTAAATTCATTCTTGATAGGAGTTTGCCATCCCATAACTTCATCATAAGCTTGTTTTTGTGATTTGAAGTGTAATGTCTCTTTTAATTCTGAGAGAACAGGACTATGACAACCTTTGTTTTCAACCATATCAAGATCAGCCCAAGATGTTCTAGCGCAAGCCCACATTAGATCAATAAAGTTTCTACCGTCTTCATTTCTTTGGAAGTGCCAATCTTTACCATCTCTAGCATCTTTTGAAGTTGAGCCAGCTACAAGAGACTTGCGATCTGGACTAACATCTATCTTCCAAATATGTGATCTTCTTTGAGTATCAAAACCAGCATTGTCTTGGAATTGAATAGCATAGAAGTTCTCGCAACTCATCATAAACGGCATATGGCAAGATGCACAAGAGTTAGTTTTGTGAGTCTCTGCCTTAGCTGCTATATAAGCTTGCTCTTTGTGACAATCAGCACACTCTTTTTTAAGTTTTGGTTTACTATAAAGTGAGCTTAGGTATCCTTGCTCTGAGTTATAGTTTAGTCCTTTGATGTTCTTATCACCAGTTACAAGACCTGTAGTGTCGTGTGGATCGTGGCAAGTAGCACATCTCATACCTTTTGAATAGTGGGCTGTAAAGAATGACTGTGATCCTTCAGATCCGCATCCTGGTCCCATTGATTTAAATTTAGAGTTAAGTGCTAAATCTGGAGCAACTTTTGCAAGCGGATGTGCCTTATAAGTGTCTGGATCCCAGTTAAATCTTTGGTGGCAACGTTCGCAGTTAGATATTCTAAAATTTGTAGCACCATCAAGGTGTCCACCAGCTCCGTGGCACTCCTCACAGGATACACCTTTTGAGACAGTGTGTTTTTGTAGCTCTTTAGCGTTACCAAGTGCTGCATAAAACTCTTCGCTTGATTTAAAATCAAATTTGAATGGGTGGCATACTTCGCAGTATGAGCTGTTTGCTTGGAAATTCATAGTGTGTTTATACTTAGCAGCATAAGATGCAAGACCTCTTACATAGCCAGTATTTAAGCCATACTCTTCAAGAGTTTCAGGGAACTCAGGGATCCATTTTTTGATCTTTTTAACAGTTTCAGGAGTTAAATTTAACGCCCAAGTTCTTTGCCATTGGTTTGATCCTGGTGTTATCGTTCCTGTACCATCTCTTAATAGACCGCCTACTACGTGGTATGTTCCGCGTAGCAACCATTGGTCGATAAAGCCCATTTTTGTTCTAAGGTGTCCAATTGTTGCATATACAACATCAGGTGTGATACCTTGTGGCAAAATAGGTGCAGTATCTGCTGCAAATACTGGATCTGTTAAGTTATTATTTACCTCTGGGTGTTCACCAGGGAAACGAATGGTTGTCGAGTGTCTTGATCTGCTCCAAGCTTCATACTGTGCTGGGTGACATTCGCCACACTTTTCTGGACCTACAAATTTGTTAGGAAACATAAGAGTTGAAGTGGCTGGGATTCTATACATCATAGAACTATAGCCTTTTCCATTATCACGCTTAGTTACCTTTGATAGATCCTTTCCGTGTCCCTCTTCTATCCACTCATGACCGCGATCCACGACGTTGAGCTTACCATCTACTTTACCACCATATTTTGTAAAAATTGGGTGGTTTTTAAAAAGCCAGTTATACATCTCTTGCTCTTCTACAATGTAGTCTTGCAAGGATATAACACCTCTTTCTTTTAGCGTCCCTTTAGGGTTTGCCATAATACTTCGTGCCATCTCGGTTTGTTGCATATGAACGTGAGCATCAGCTTGGGCGGCACAGGCTCCTGCCGCAAAGATGCTAACGCCAGCAACAAGTCCGAGTAACACTTTATCCAACTTTTTCATGTGTTCTCCTTCCTGCAAAAAGTTTTAATCTAAAATCAAAAAGACTTCGTATTGAGAATATTACTAAAAAATGGGGGTGGAAAAGGGGGAATTTTAATGAATTATCAACAAAAAATATTAATTGTGAATTTTACGCCATCATTTATATTATCAACTTCGATCTCTCCGTTGTATTTTTTTATTATCATTTTACTCATATAAAGTCCTAGCCCACTTCCAGTTTTTTTAGTACTAAAATTTGGATTAAAGATCTTGTTTATTACGTTTTTGTCGATATTTCCAGCATTATTTTCGATAGTGATTGTTTTTTTGTTTTTATCGACAAATGAAGAGATATTGATATATCTATCTTTTACATGTGATGTACTAAAAGCCTCTTTTGCGTTGTTTATAATATTGATTAAAATTTGTATAATTTCGTTAATATTTCCAAAACAGATAAAATTTTCTTTTATATCTATATTTATATGTATTATATATTTTTTAAGTGCCGCATTTAGTAACTTGCATGTCTGTGTTATGGCTTGTTCGCTTGTAAATTCGCTCTTTGGCATATTTGGGTTAAAGAAATTTTTAAAGTCATCGATCGTATCAGACATAAATTTAACTTGCTCGTCAGTCTCTTTAATCTTCTCTTCAAGCATCTGTTTTGTTAGCTTTCCACGTTCGTTATAAAGCTCTAAATTTACAAGTGTTGAGCTTATTTGTGCAAGTGGTTGCTTCCACTGGTGCGAGATATTTCGTATCATCTCGCCCATTGAGGCAAGGCGACTTTGATTTATCATCAAAAGTTCATTTTGTGCCTTGATCTTAGCGACTTTTTCATGTATTTTAAATACAAAAAACATCAACATCAAAAATACAATAAATATCAAAACTCCACTAAACATAAATTCATCTTTATGATTGTTTAGCACACTTTTTACTGGGACTTTAAGAGACATCATCGCTATCGTATCGCCAACTTTACCCTCAAAACTATCTATGTTTTTATAACTTTCTTTCATGCTTTTTGGTGCTGAGTTTATGTTATGGCACGTTACACAGGAGGCTTGAGAATTTTTAATAGGTAGTCCGACAAATATATAACGCTGGTTATTTTCGCTGATAATTTTTGAGTAAAATTCATATTTTTTTTGTTTAAATCCTTCTAAAATTTCATTTTCAAACTCCGTGCCCTCATGTGCTGGATTTAATGGATCAGTAGCGACTAGTCTGTAAGTGTAGTGTATGTTTTTTTTGGATGCTTGGATCTTATAAATTTCATTTGATATATAAGATGATGAGAGCAATCTAGCATCGAAAAATTCAGGTGACATTGTGCCATTTTGTTTTAGCTCATCTATAAGCGGACGCTGGATATTTGCAACATAGTCTCTGACTGCATTCATAGTTTCAAGTACGTGAAAAGCCTCTATCTTAGCGTCTTTTATGGATAATTCTTTATAGAAGTTGAAAAATAAGCCTATTATTATAGAGTAAAGCATTATAAACATAAATATAATTATCGCAAATCTATATTTCACACAGATACCCCACGCCATATAAATTTTTAATCACATCTTTGCCTATCTTTTTGCGTAGCTCTTTGACAATAGTTTTTATCGCCTCTTTGCTTGGCTGGTCAAACTCCCACAGATAATCAAACAGCTCTTCATAAGTAATATTTTTATTTTTGTGTCTTAAAAAATACTCTAACAGTCGACTTTCACTCTTTGAAATGTGAAAAATTTCATTATTTGTGTAGATGATTTTTTTGGCTGGATCATATCTAACGCCATCTTTTAGCTTTATGATTGGCTGATGATCTGTCAAATCTAGTGCGACATCTTTTAAAGCGGTTATGATAGTTTCTTTATCGAATGGCTTTGGTATATATCTTGTTATTTTAAGCTCTACTACACGCCAAAGATACTCTTGTTCGGTGTGGCTTGTTATGATTATTATCGGGATTTTGTGATTTTTTTCACGCACACACCTTGCGATCTCTATGCCATCTATATGTGGGACGCTGATATCTAAAATTAATACATCATAAAGTCCGCTTAAGGCTTCATCAAGAGCTTCTTTACCATCTCTCACTCCAACAACATCACTAAAGAAAAGCTCTAAAGACTCAGTTAAATTTTTTAAAATTTTAGGCTCATCTTCAAGGCAAAGAGCTTTCTTGTTTGACAAAATATCCAATACACTATAATTAATCTCGCTCATAAAGCCTCTTTTGATTATAATATTTAATTATATTAGCATATATAAGCTTAAAAATTTGATTTAATTTAAATTTTAATAAATATATTTCACAAAATAGGCATAAATGGGCTAATCCAACTCACATTGATATAAATTTAATAACCAATCACGCATTTTCTATACTAACTCAGGTTTTATATTTGCTACAGTACAAACTACAACAGACACTCCGCTATCAGCCCTTAAAACCACTGTATTCGTCATAGTTTTTAATCTTTAGTATGTCAATTTCCTGCCTTTACTCAACTCAAAATGTCCATTTTGCTTATCTATTTGTGCTTTAGTATTTCTTAGAAGATATTTAGGGTAGTTGTCACTATTGTGATTATATTGTGAAATAGCCAAGCTTTAAAGCTATTTTTTATCACTCTTGTCGCTATCTTGCTTAAGCCTATAAAGACATAATATCTCATAAATTAACTAGCACGAGTTTTGCTCTACTAGCTCTAGAACATTTTTAACGTTATAGCTTTGAAATTAAAATACTTTTACGAGCATTCATTGCGTAGTATCATTTTGTAGTTTTGCATAATACTCTTTAAATTTATCAGTTTTGTTAGTTTAAATTTAATCCAAATTTGGCAAAAATTTAAAGATATAGCCAAGGAGTTTATAAATTTAGCTTATTTTACCATAGGCGTTGCAGACGCAGTTTCTGCCTAATTCTTTTGCTTTATAGACTGCTATATCTGCGGATTTGATGATATGTTCTGTTGTTTTTGTCTCGCTATTTGCTGTAGCTATACCAATGCTTGAAGAGCCGGACCATTCACCACCGTCATCAAATTTGATACAAATTTTATTTATTGCTTTTAGTAGTTTTAGTGCTAAATTTATAACACCATTAGTATTAGTATCAGGACATATGATCAAAAACTCATCGCCACCGAGACGGCACACTACATCATCAGTGCGACTTTCAAATTTTAACACCTTTGAAAACTCACAAAGTACCCTATCCCCAGCGTCGTGTCCATATTTGTCATTTATGGACTTAAAACGGTCAAGATCTAACATAATAACAGAAAAAATTTTACCCTTTGTTTGTAGCGTGGTTATGCACTCTTGTATTGTACTAATTGCCATTCGTCGATTTGAAAGTCCAGTCAGATGGTCAGACATCGCGATAAATTGCAATTTTTTATTTGCTATCTCTAGTTCTATTGTACGTTTTGACACTTCCGACTCAAGAGCTCTTTTCATAGCCAAAAGCTCTTCATTGTATTTCACAAGGGAGCCAAACACGCTATTAAACGAATTTACAAGAGCATTTATTTGTCTATTATCGCCTGAGTTGATGACGATTTCATATGCATCAGCTGGACTTTTGCCTTGCTCTATCATCCGCATTTGTAGAGTTAAAAGCTTATCCATACCAAGTATATGAAATGTAAGCCAACTAACTAAAAAGTCAAGAGTTTCTTTACCTTCCACTCTAAAATCAACACTACTTTCTACGTTATTTCTAAGTTCTAAAACACGCTTAACAAATCTCTTATGTGCTGCAACGTGTTCATTGCGGTGTCGCGTATCTACACCAATCATCTTTGATAGTTGTTCTTCGTTGTTAAAATGATAACCTGTATAGTCAATAAGCTCATCAAATATATGCTTTAAATCTTGTATTTTTGTTGATTTATCAGATATTTTATCACCTAGAGAATTTAGTAAATCAACTAGATATTTATGTTCAGTATCGATACTTTCGTATGTTGTTTCGAAGTCTTTATTCCATACAAATACTTGTTTTAATAGCAATCTTATACTCCAAAAAGTTAAATTTATCTTGTATAATAGCTTATTGTAAATTTTAAGTAAGCTAAATTTAGCACAAATTTTATGATAATATTTTAAATAAAAAAATGTAATATTTTTTTACAAGAATATTTTAATTATATAAATATATAATTAAAATATTATGCATTTAAGTGTTCTATTAAAATTTTAAATCCAATAAAAACAAGTATTAAACCGCCTAAAACAAGAGCTTTGTGCTCTAAAATTTCGCCTACGATTTTACCGATATAACAGGCGATAAAACAGAGTATAAAACAGGTCACGCCTATGATTACACAAGCGTTAACTATTTTAATATCAGCAAAGCCAAAAGTTATACCAACAGCGAGTGCATCGATACTTGTAGCGATCGCACCAAGGATGAGCTCTTTGTTTGAAAGATTTAATACACAATTATCATCTTTGCTCTCATAGGCCTCGTGTATCATTTTAATTCCTAGAAAAATTAGTATAAAAAATGCAATGAAGTGATCGATAGAGGCTATAAAACTTATAAAGCTAAGCCCTAAAATATAACCTAAAAATGGCATAATAGCTTGAAATGCACCAAATGTAAATGCAAGTTTTAAAATTTGTTTTATATTGATATTTTGACACTTTGCACCATTTGCCATCGCAAGAGCAACGCTATCCATAGCTAAGGCAAAGGCGATGAGTAAAATCTGCATAAATATCCTTTAAATTTTTAAAATGATAATTGTAGCTTAAAAGATATTTATATATAATAAAACTAAAAAAGGATAAAAATGAGAAAATTTGTAACATTTTTACTACTTTGTTGCTTGGCGATTGATACAAATGCAAATTTGAGTGATGCGATAAGCTCAGGCTTAAAGGTAGCTAGTAGCTTAAGTGTTAGTAAGGATTATAAAGCCATAGTTTCAAACGCTTTAAATTTAGCCGTTAAAGAGCTATCAAATAGTGGATATTTAAATAGTGCAGTAGCTAAGATCCCACTTCCAAATGGACTGCAAGGGGCTGCAAATTTAGCTAAAAAGGTAGGTGGAGAGAAGTGGGCAAATGAGCTTATAATATCAATAAATAACGCCGCTAGCACCGCTGTACCAGAGGCTGCGAGCATATTTAGCGATACGATTAAAAATATGAATAACGATGAGATCAAGTCTGTAATGAGCGGTGGTAAAGATAGCTTTACTAAATTTTTACAAGATAGATCAGGCGATAAACTACAAAAAGTTTTTAAACCGATTATTAAAAATATGATGAGTGATAATAAATTTGCCACTGCATACAACGGACTAAATTCATTTATCGCAAATAGTTCAGTAACAAGTAGTGATACGATAAAATCGGTTAAAAACCTAGCTTCAAATTTAGGTATGAGCGAGTATGTCCCAGACAGTGGCGAGGATTTAAACGACTACATCACACGTAAAACTTTAGATGGGCTTTTTAACGTTATGAGTGAAAAGGAGAGTGGATTAAAAAGTGGCATAGTCGGCAAAGGAAATGGTATATTAAATAAAGTTTTAAAGTAGGATTAGACTTTGGTAGCTAAAAAATTTAGAGAATTTGGTGCCGATTTTGCGATATTTATAGTCGCGATTGTATGGGGTATTACATTTTTGCCGATGTCAAAAGCATTGCATACAAATGGTGTATTTACGATACTTTTTTGGAGGTTTTTGATAGCATTTATGCTAATGACTATAATAAGTTTTAAATTTATAGATAGCATCGATCGTAATTCCATTAAATACGGCAGTATCGTGGGCGTATTTTTATTTTCTGGGTTTGCCTTTCAGACATTTGCGCTTAAATATGCATTAAGTTCATCGGTTGCTTTTATCACTGGACTTGTGGTTGTTTTTGTCCCATTTATAAGCTTTATCTTGTTTAAAGCTAGAGTTAGTATTTATGCTATTGTTGGTGCGATTTTAAGTGCGATTGGACTTTATTTTTTAACATCTGGTGAGCTTGGCTTTGGGCTTGGTGAGAAGCTAAGCTTGATATGTGCGATCGCTTACGCACTAGAGATCATCTATGCTGCACGTTTTGTAAATCGTTGTGAAATTTTTATATTTATGTGTGCAGAATTTGCTACTACCGCGGTGTTCTCACTCGTGTTTGCATATATTTTTGAGGGCGGTATTGTGCCAAATTTAAATTACGATTTTTACTTTGCGATCATTGTTACATCAATCTTTGCGAGCGTCTTTTGCTTCTTCGTTCAAAATTTAATGCAACGCTACACAACGCCGGTTAAAACAGCTCTTATCCTTACATTTGAGCCTATTAGTGCTGGAGTTCTTGGGTATTTTGTGGGTGGAGAGCGATTTAGCTCACTTCAGCTTGGTGGAGCTGGTATCATTATAATCGGTATTTTGATAAGCGAGATTGGCTCGTATATCATAAAGAGATGTCAAATTTAGATTAAATTATATTTAAAAGCTATAATTTAATCTTATTTTTATTGGAGTTTTTATGTTAAAAATAAGAAAGATAAAAGAATTTCATGCTGATATACCACTGATCTTTGTCGCTTTAGTTTGGGGTGCTACATTTCTTCCTATGGCTGGTGCAACTGCCACAAATGGTGTATTTACGATACTTTTTTGGCGATTTTTTATCTCTTTTTTGCTTATGTTTGTATTTGTTTTAAAATTTAAAGATATAGATTTTAACTCTATTAAGTATGGTTTTATTTTAGGACTTATTTTATTTTGCGGTTTTAGCGTTCAAACGTTTGCTTTTAAATTTACATTTAGTTCAAGCGTGGCGTTTATATCCGGACTAAATGTCGTTGTCGTGCCATTTTTGATGTATATATTTTTTGCCCAAAGGCTTTATACGAGTGCATTTATAGGAATTTTGCTGGGTGTTGTGGGACTTTATCTTCTCTCAAATGCCCAGCTTGGCGTGGGACTTGGTGAGAGTCTTAGCGTTATATGTGCTTTTGCGTGGGCTATGCATATTATTTTTACAAATCGCTTTGTAAAAAGGTGTGAGATTTTTATGCTCATAACAACGCAGTTTGCCGTAATGAGTGTCCTTTCACTATCTTTTGCCTATATTTTTGATGGCGGTATTGTACCAAATTTAGACTTTGCGTTTTATAAAGCGATGGTTGTATCGGTAGTTTTTGCTACACTTTTTGGTTTTATTATGCAACATTTGATGCTTTATCACACTACTCCGATAAAGGCAGCCTTGATCTTTACGCTTGAGCCAGTTAGTGCTGGTATACTTGGGTATTTTGTAGGTGGAGAGCATCTAAGCGGACTTCAAATTTTTGGTGCAGTGGCGATAATGGCAGGAGTTTTGGTCAGTGAGATAGGGTCGTATTTACACAATAAAATATAGTCTCGATGTTTTAGCTCAAATACTAAACAAAACCAAGATAGTTAAGGTGTAAATTTAACATTATACTTTTAATATAGTAAGCATATTTATGAGTAAGATTGTAACTTTTAATAAAAATAAATTATTAAATTAAGATCGAGCAAACATAAAATAATCTTAAATTTATTTCATATTTATTATAATCGCCTAAAAATTAACCCAAGGAGTTTGTATGAGAAAAGGCTTTACGATGATAGAGCTTATTTTTGTGATTGTTATATTAGGTATATTAGCAACTGTTGCTATACCTCGGTTAGCCGCAACTAGAGATGATGCAGAAGTGGCAAAAGCAGCTACAAATTTAACAACACTCATTGGCGATGTCGGAGTTTATTATACATCTCAGGGGCAGCTTGGCAAACTTGAGCAGATGACAAATGTTCAGCTAGTCGATAGTTCAAGTGATGGTAAGTCAGGCGTAATAGCTTCAGCCGGTAAAAAATGCATAAAGATTGAGCTAAAAGACTTTGATGTTTCGACAAATAAACCAGCATTTTTAAAGGTCAGTGGCGGAGATAATAGCGGTGATACTATATGCGTAAAAGTCCTTTCCACTAGTAGCGTAGATCGTATAATAAAGTCAAAATTCCAATACACAAATGCTAGTGGTAGCAGTGGTGAAAGTGGCGAAGGCGAGATCGCTATCGGTGGCATATCGGTTAAATTTTAACTTCTTAAACTCTTAAATTTAAAACAAAATCCAAAAAAACAAAGCGATGCGATGAGTATGATACTCGCACCGCTTGTTAGATTGAAACAAAAACTAAGTGTCAGACCAGCGATACAAAAAATAACTGAAAATATCGTTGATATAGCCATCATCGAGCCTAGTCTTTTTGCAAAGATTTGTGCTATATATGGCGGTATCGTCAGCAAAGCAATAACAAGTATAAGCCCTACGACGCGGATCGTCGCAACCACACAAAGTGCCATCATACAGACTAAAATGTAGTAAAAAAGAGTAGTATTGACACTTCTAAGCTTTGCAAATTCACTGTCAAAGCTAATCGCTACAAACTGACGATAAAATAGAGATATTATAAGCAAAAATATTACATCTATAATACCAATAAAAACAAGATCTGCATCACTAACGGCTAAAATCGAACCAAAAAGATAGCTCATAAGATCCGCTCTATATCCGGGCGTAAGGTCGATAAATATGATACCGATCGCCATACCAAAAGCCCAAATGGCACCTATAACAGAATCGATCTTTGTCTTGTCATTTAGTGTGATTGTCGCGATGAGAATAGCTAAAAATAGTGAAAATAGCCCAGCTCCCAAAAGTGGGTCAAGGGAAAGAAAAAAGGCAAGTCCGATGCCACCATATGCTCCGTGTGCTATACCGCCAGCGATAAATGTCATGCGATTTATCACCACTAGCGAACCGATAAGTCCGCATACGATACTAACTAATAGCCCAGCAAGAAGGGCATTTTGCATAAAATTTAAGTTTAAGATCTCCACCATATAGTCTCTTTTAAATCTCTTTTATCTTTTGTGCCATATATCGTTAAAAGCCTATCTGCTTGTGCTTGTTCCACATTTTTGTTGTTGCACTCACACTCACCAAGTGCTATCTCAACATCACAAAAATGGCTATGTCTATGTGCTAAATGCATTATAAAATCTTGCTTTGTTGTCTGTGGCGATATATCGTGAAAGTGCAAATTTTTACTTACATAAGCTACTTTTGTCGCAAAATTTAACGCTATATTTATATCGTGACTTATTAGCACTATGCCGATACCTTGGGCATTTATCTGTTTTAGTATGGTATAAATTTCAGCCTGACCTCTTGCGTCTATACTTGCAGTTGGTTCATCGAGCATTAAAATTTTTGCATTCGCACAAAGAGCTCTAGCGATATATACGCGTTGTCTTTGGCCGCCACTTAGCTCACCGATACGCTGATTGCTAAGATGAGCCATACCGACCTTTTCAAGCGATCTCATCGCGATCTCACACTCGGCCTTTGAGTAAAAGCCAAACATTTTTTTATCTATTAGTCCCATTAAAACGACTTCGATAACACGCATAGGAAAGCTTTGATTTGCCAAGCAGTTTTGTGGCACGTAACCGATAAATTTACTCACATCTTGTGGTTTTTTGCCAAATAACCTTATATCGCCACTTTGCGGTGTTAAAAGTCCAAGCATGAGCTTTAAAAGTGTGCTTTTACCACCGCCATTTGGACCGATGATGGCTAAAAAGTCTTTGCTATCATATGTCAAATTTATATTTTCTAATGCCAACTGTTTGTCATAACCAAAGTTGACATCGGTTATTTCTATCGTATGTTTCAAAATACACTCACCTGCGTCGTGCTAATATATATCATAAAAATGCCAACTATAAACATAACAAACAATGCCATAAATTCAGCATAAATTTTAAATTTATTTAGTCTCGAAAAACCATTTTGATTAATCTTTGCACCAAATATTGCTGCGATAAATATCACCGCACTCATACCAAATGCCATAAAAATTCCACTTAAAAATCCAGCAAAATAGCTTCCAACCTCGTGAGCTAGAACGAAAATTAGTATCGTGCCAGGACAGGGGATGAGTGCTACGCAGGCTGCGATGAGCCACTCGGCGTAGCTTTTTTTAGGTTTGCTTAAATTTTCTATAGCCACACAAGCAGAGCAAGTGCAATCTTTGATATGATGGTTAGTGGCAAAAATAACGCTTTTGTGAGTGTTTTGCAAAGCTACTTGAAATTTTAAACTATTTAAATTCATATGTGATTTTTGCGACGATTTTGCAAGTTTATGATAGAGTTTAAATTTATTGTAAGTTAGATAAATGCAAATGATGATAATGATAAAAGCTGATATTGTAGTTGTTATTTGTGTAGCATTTTTGGTAAAATTTGCACTTACTTGCGAGAGTGTAAAAAACATAATACAAACAAACAAAAATGCACCTATAACATGCATAAAACCAATCTTAAGTGAAAAAAACGCAGCCTTTGTGTAGCTACCACCAGTAGATGCAAAATATGCGGCTGTTAAAGCCTTACCATGTCCGGCTCCAGCTGCGTGTAAAAAGCCGTAGATAAAAGAGATGATAAGCAAAAATACAAACGAAACACCGTCAAATTCAGCCAAGTTTTGCTTTAAAATTTCTTTTAAACGATATAAAGACAAAGCACTTGCATTTGAAATAGAGTCAAATTTCATCTCATCTATGCGGTCTATCTCTGAATATTCATGCGACGATTGTGTTTGTCTATCTTGTTTAGCAATGTCGCTAAGACGTGGCTTTTTGTCGTATTCTTTTGCGGTTTTTGTATCTGCCATCGTGTAAAAAATAATATTTGAATTTACATTTGGTACGGCATAAATTTTATCATTTAGCTTTAAAGCCTTTTCGTTTTCAAACTTAAAATGAAAATATTGCCCCTCATCATATATTTCAATCGATATCACTTCGCCATCTCGCACGGCTATATCTGCATCAAATGCTACATCAAATTTTAGCCTTTCGTTATCAAAATAGAGCTTATAATGATCGAGATTTAGCTCAATTTTAGTCGTATTCTCATCTTTGTAAAAGTGCTCGATTTGCGTTAGATAGTGGCGTGGAACAAGATAGTTAAGTAGATTTAACCTAATCTCGCGAAGCTCATTTTTTTCCATTGAACCATCGGAGTTTATGTCAAAATTTTGTCTCATTAAATTTGAGAAATTTTCAGAAAAACTCCAAGTAAACTTTATCGTTTTGATCTTGTCATTTTGAGTGATAAACTCGGTATTTACGTGTGCAGTTGGGCTATAAAGGCTACAAAGAGCGCATCCAAATGCACTAAGCGAAAAAGCCAAGAACAAAAGGACACGCATAGGCATATATTAAAGACTTTGGGCTAATATCTCAGCCGTTTTTTTCATCTCGTTATACCAATCAAGTGGCAACTGATCAAGCTCACTAACTTTTGCTCCAGCTTGAGCTGCGATAAGTTTAGCGGATTTTTGTGAGAATTGCGGAGCTACAAAGATAACTTTTACGTTATGCTCTTTTGCCTCTTCGATGAGTTCGGCGATTTGAGCTGGTTTAGGCTCTTTACCCTCTACTTCGATGGCGATTTGTTCTAAGTTATATCGTTTTGAGAAGTAGCCCCAAGATGGGTGATATACGATAAATTCACGACTTTTCACATTTGCTAGTTTATCGGCTATAAATTTATCTAGCTCATCAAGCTTTGCATTAAATTTAACTAAATTTTGCTCGTAAATTTTAGCATTTTGAGGAAACTCGGCTATAAGTGCATTTGCGATATTTTGTGCTTGAGTTTTAACTAGTATAGGATCAAGCCAGATATGTGGATCAAGCCCGCCGTGATGATGGTGATGATGTCCGTGATCGTGCCCTTCTTCATCGTGGTCGTGGTGTATATCGCCTTTATGATCGTGGTGCTCGTGATCATGCTCATCGCTCATTGCGATCTTTTCGATACCGTCATCAGTTTTGATAATCTTTAAATTTTTATAAGCTTTACTAAAACGCTCTAACCAAGTATCTTCAAATTCGATACCAACGGCAAAATAAAGCTTACTAACCTCCAGATCTTTCATCTGTTTTGGCTTTGGCTCGTATGTGTGCGGATCTGCACCGGTACCAACCATTACATTAACTTCGAGTGTGTTACCAGCGATTTGTTCGATGAAATATTTTGTAGGCAAAATACTTGCGGTTACGATAGGTTTAGCAAATGCTAATGCTGTACCTAAAACTAACAAAGTGAAAATCTTTCTCATTTTTACTCCTTGTAGATAATCCGCAAAGTTTAGCAAAAAGCAACTAAGTTGCAACTTAAAGGCTGATAAATTTTTAAATTGTATCAAAAAATTTCAAAATTTTAAATTATTTTTAAAATTTTTAGCGTAATATAGCAAAAATCAAAGGAGCAAAATGTGGATATACAAAATTTCTTAAGTGAGCACAATATCAGGCCTACGACGCTTAGAGTCCAGATAGTAAAGGCTCTAAATGAAAGCCAAATCCCACTTAGCTACGATGAAATTTTACAAAGCTTAAAGGCTAACAAAACTACGATATATCGCACGATGGAGCTACTAGAAGAGCAAGGATTGATCGTAAGAACAGAAAATAATCATAAAAGCTATTATGAGTTTGCCGATGGAGCTAAAGCATATTTTATCTGTGATGTGTGCCATAAGATAACAAATATCGAAGTGCCGATATTACCACAAGCAAAGATCGTCAAAAGTGCCGTGATAAAGGGAATTTGTGAAGAGTGCGATCACTCATAAAGAGCTAAAATCTAATCAAGTATCGCTTTGAAACATTGTGAAATCGGATCAAAATATATAAAATTTGTACTATCACGAGCAAAAATTTTATTATCTTTTCAATCTCAAAAAATTTAAGCGATATTGTCTTGCTTTCAGCCTATATAGGTATAAATTTCTATCTCATAACCAAACTTTATAGGGTTGATATAGCGGACTTCATTGGTGCATATTAACCAACTTTCATTGTGTTTAAACTTTTATCTAAAATATTATCGACACTAGCTAAGTGTTTAAAATGGGGCTCTTACATAAATATAAAATAATATATGTTATTCATATGTCCGTGTGTATCGATAGCTTGAGGTGAGGCTTTGGTTTTGTAACTAAAATCTTTCAAATTTATATTCTTTTTTGCTAAAATTATGCTAAAACTTAAGGAGCAAGTGTGCAGTGGCATAAAAGTAAGCAAAATATCTGGGATAAAAAGGCAGATAAGTATCAGAGATTTGATGGCACAACGAGCAGATTTCAACGAGATTTTTTTAAAAGTTTAGATGAATTTGGTGTAGATTTTAATGGTAAAAATGTCATAGATATAGGCTGTGGAACAGGTGTTTATACACTAAATATCGCTCAAAAATGCAACCATATCACAGGAGTGGATAGCTCAATCGGTATGCTTGAAATTTTATGTAAAGATGCGAATAAATTTAGTATTAAAAACTATACTATACAAAACGCTGCCTGGAGTGAGTTTAGACAGACACAAACTTATGATATAGCCATAACTACGATGAGCCCAGCGATACAGAGTGTAGCAGATTTTGAGCGATTTGATACTTTGGCAAAAGTTAAAATTTATCTTGGATGGAGAGAGCCACGCACGAGTGATCTGCTTGAGCCATTTTTTATTAAATTTGGCAGACGTGCGGGTGATTTTATGGTATCGGATAGTTTGCAAATGTGGCTGGAAAAAAGGGGTGTGAAATTTGAGCTAAAATATATGAGTGAAATACGTAAAGCCAGACGTAGCTACGATGAAGCACTAGAAAATATCTGTTGGCATTTAGAGATAAATGGCTTAAAATTTGACAAAAAAGAGATTGCTAATATGCTAAAACCACTTTGTAAAGACGGCTTTGTAGATGAGAAAATTAACTCTTTAATGAGCCTTTTGGTATTTTAAGGTATAATAAGAGTTTGAAATTATGGAGAGCGTATGAGAGCACTTGTGTTTTTAACTATTTTTGCTATTGCTACTTTTGCTGTAAATTCGTCATTTACGCCAGTTGTGGCAGTTGAATATAATGAGCAAAGAGCACTTATAGGCAAGAAGTTATTTTTTGATAAACGATTAAGTAAAAATGCGAATTATTCGTGTGAAACTTGTCATAGTCTTTACTGGGATTTTAGCGGAACAAATAAAAAACTTAACAGCACCAACACTTTAAATCCGCCAAGTGTGCTTAATGCGGCTTTAAATTACATATTTTATTCAGATGGACACATAAGAGATATTTACGATCAAGTAGAAGAGTCGATAAGATCGCAAAAAGAGCTAAACTCAGATGAGTCCAAAATCGTCGCTATAATTAGTAGCATAGAAGAGTATAAAATTTTATTTAAAAAAGCTTACGATGATGGAGTAAGCTATAAAAATATCGTTGATGCATTTGTGCAGTTTGAAAAGGCAATAGCTACCGTAAATTCGCCATTTGATAGGTATTTACTCGGTGATGAAAATGCCCTTGATAGTGATCAAAAAGCTGGATATGAGCTATTTAATGAGCTTGGTTGCATCGCTTGTCATAATGGTAAAAATTTGGGTGCTAATCTAATGCAAACTCTAACTTTTTCAAAAGACATTTTATCGGGCATTGATAGCGAAGGATATTTTAACAAAAGCAAACTTCGTCGTGCTCAATCTCTTAGAAATATTTTAAGAACTGCCCCATACTTAAACGACGGTAGTGTGGCTTCATTAAAAGATGCTTTGCTTGATATATCTGAAAGTCAGCTTATGCATAAGCTAAGCGATAAGGAGATTGAGTTGCTTTATAACTTTTTAGGCTCTTTAAATGGTGAACCGCCAAGGATAATCAATGGATCTCAAAAAGATTAAATTTTTATCATTTATACTATCTGTGGCTTTTACTATCTGTGCGTTTTTTATTTATAAGATAAACAGGGTTGTTGATATAAATAATGATATAGTTAACACTATCGTTGATCTAAGACTGCTAAACGACACTATAAATTTTAATATGCAAAATAGTATTATGACGTCAAATTATGATATTTTAAATTATGATTTAGCAAATTTTGATAAAAATTTAACAAAACTTTCCATAATGGACAAAGATGGCTCGATAGATAATCTATATGGAAATGCCGATAAGATAAATGCTTTGGCTAAAATTTATGATCAAAAACGTAATCTTGTTGATATGTCAAACTCTATCAATGCTGGGATATCTTCATTTATATTATCAAGCGAATATGAGCTAAAAACTGACCCAAAGCTGAAAAAATTTCAAGTGATTTTGTTAAAATTAAAAAATATTAGATCTTTTAATATAGATATTATAAACGATATCGAGTACGATATACAAAATTTATCAGCTAATATAAGTGGCACCAATGAGATAAATATACTTAAAAAAGTAAGCTATGCGACTAATTCTTTAATAGCACTTAACAACATATATCAGCAAAATAATGCTTTAAACGCTGGGAAAGTTATCGATGATATTAAGCATGTGTATTTTAAGCAATACCAAGATGTGTTAATTAGATTTAAGCTTATGCAAGTATTGTCATTTGTATTGCTTTGTATGCTTATAGCATTTATATTTTATCAGACCAAAAAAGGCGTAGCGTTATTGCGTGATGTAAATATGTTTAAGACCGTTATAGATAACGATCATAGCTCTATCGTAATATCAAATGCAAAAAACAGGATAACTTACGTAAATAAAACTTTTGAGCGAATATCTGGATATAAATTTTATGAGATCGTAGGTAAAAATCCGCATATTTTAAAATCATATATTCATTCAGAAGATTTTTATAACGGCATACGAAATGCAATAGCAAACGAAACAAGCTGGGAGTGCGATAATCTAATTAGCAGAGCAAAGGACGGCAGTTATATCCACGAAAAAGTAAAATTTTTACCATTTTTTTATGGAGATAAGCTACAAGGATTTGTTTCGACAAAGCTTGATAGGACGCTTGAGACAAATATGCTAAACGAACTAGCTATAAAAAACGATCAGATAAAAGCACAATCGCTTATAGATAAACTAACCGGCTTTGGTAACTACTTTGCTTTGACAGAGAGGCTTGAGCAGCACAAAGACGGAATGCTTATTTGTATAAGTATTAAAAACTTCCGCACATTAAGATTTTTTTATAAGACAAAGATTATTGATGCGATGATAAAGTCATTTTCAAATACTTTAAAACTTTGCGTAGATACATCAGAGATCAATGCTGAGCTTTTTAGATTTCAAGATGATGCATTTTACATATGGTATCACGGAGATAATATCGTGCGTGATATAGTATATATAAAGGAGTATTTTAATTTCAACGAGATAGAAATATATGTCGATGATAAGGTCGAGAGTTTGCCTGCACCAAAGATCGTCATAGGGGTTTCTTTACCTAATGATACGATACAGACAAATAGATTAATGCAATCAGTTTTGGCAAATCAGCAAGCTTATGATAGCAATAAAGAAATTTATTACTATCAAGAAAACGATGCCATTGAAATGCAGTATCACAAAAACCAGATGATAACTCAGCTCATTGAATATGCCTTAGAAAATGATCGCGTTGTAGTCGAATGTCAAGGAATATTTGATATGGCTAGTCGTGAAAAAGAGGCTAAATTTTATGAAATTTTGGTGCGTATCATCGATCAAAGCGGTAAGATACATTATCCTGGGGAATTTCTCGATGTTGCTATGAGAACGCAGCTTTACGTACAGATAACTAAAAAGGTTATATCTCACGCATTTAACTTGGTCGAGCGTTATCCAGACTATACATTTTCTATAAATTTATCTAGCTCAGACATTGCAGACATCTCAGTGCGTAAGCTTTTAGAAGAGAAACTAACGCTTTGCTCTAAGCCAGAACATATATGTTTTGAGATGCTTGAGAGTGAAGAGATGAGTAATTATGAGATTATAAATTCCTTTATCAAATATGTAAAAGGCTATGGATGTAAAATCTCTATTGATGATTTTGGTTCAGGATATTCAAACTATTACCGAATTTTAGAGCTTGATATAGATAATATCAAGATCGATGGCTCAATCATCAAAAAGCTACCATACGATCAAAACACACGCGTTTTAGTCGAAACAATAGTAAATTTTGCTAAAAAGCAAGGTTATAAGATTGTCGCGGAATTTGTTAGTTCAGATGAAATTTTAGAACAGATTAGAAAATTTGATATTCAGTTTGCACAAGGATTTTTACTAGGTAAGCCTAAGGCGATGAATTTAAAATAGTATTTGGTGACCCATACGAGACTCGAACTCGTGTTACCGCCGTGAAAGGGCGATGTCCTAACCGCTAGACGAATGGGCCACTTTGTTTAAATTAAAGAAGTTCTGGATTATACCTTTGATTTACTTAAAAAAATATAAAAAAGGATATTTTTGATAAAAAAAATTATAAATTTTTTGTTATTTACTATTTTTACAATTATTTTTAGTGGCTGTTTTGAAAAGCAACCACCGATTTCATCGCAAACTTTTGCTATTACTATCATATCTCCAATGATAAAGATAAATGATGTTGGCTTTATACATCACTATAAAAATAATATAAATTTACAAATTTATAGTTCTGCAATCAATACCGCAAATATCAAAATCGATGATCAAATTTGTATAAATCGTGCTTGTTTTGAGAAAATAGAATTTAATAAAAAGTTCTTTCTAAACGAGCATTATGACGCATTTTTTGAAGATATTTTAACACGTAACAAAATTTATAATGGAGTAAATTTTACAAAAAGTGATTGTGGTTTTACGCAAAATATAAGTAAAAATTTTATAAAATACGAAGTTTGTGGAAATAATATTAAATTTATCGATACCACAAA
Organism: Campylobacter anatolicus; assembly: GCF_018145655.1. NCBI lineage: Bacteria > Pseudomonadati > Campylobacterota > Epsilonproteobacteria > Campylobacterales > Campylobacteraceae > Campylobacter > Campylobacter anatolicus. The sequence continues at coordinate 22,813 of NZ_JAGSSY010000005.1, read as the reverse complement.
AAATATAAAAATCATAATCAAAGAGCTAAAATGAAATTTATAGGTGCACACGTAAGTGCAAGTGGTGGTGTGGAGAACGCTCCGTTAAATGCTGCAAATATCGGTGCAAACGCATTTGCACTTTTTGTTAAAAACCAGCGTCAATGGAGTGCAAAACCGCTTGAAGCTAAAAATATACAAGACTTTAAGAAAAACTGTAAAGCCGTCGGTATCGAGCCAAAATATATCTTGCCGCACGATAGTTATCTTATAAATTTAGGGCATTTTGATGATGTAAAAAGAGAGCAGAGTTTTAACGCATTTGTCGATGAGATAAAACGCGTTAGTCAGCTTGGTCTTGAACTTTTAAATTTTCATCCAGGCTCACATCTAAATGAGATAAGCGAAAAAGAGTGTCTAGATTTGATAGCTCAGTGTATGAATGAAGCTATCAAATGTACAAATGGTGTGAAACTTGTGATAGAAAATACTGCAGGACAAGGCTCAAATTTGGGCTATAAATTTGAGCATTTAGCTTATCTGATAGAGCGAGTGAGCGATAAGAATCGTGTTGGCGTTTGTATCGATACTTGCCATGCATTTGCCGCAGGATATGACTTGCGACCTGATGCGTATAAAAAGACGATGAGTGAGTTTGATAGGATAGTTGGGTATGAGTTTTTGAGTGCTATGCATCTAAACGACAGTAAATTTGATATCGGTTGCAAAAAAGATCGCCATGAGAGCCTTGGCAAGGGGTATCTAGGACTTGGAGCGTTTGAGTGCATTATGAGAGATGAACGTATAAATGATATACCCCTTGTGCTTGAGACGATAGATGAGAGTATATGGAAAGACGAGATAGAAATTTTAAGAAATTTTTCAAAAGGAGTATGGTGAATAAAAAAGTTATTCTCGGCTTAGCGACAGTATGTTCGCTACTAAATGCGAGTGGATATAAGGTGCCTGAACAAAGTGCTGACTCTGTTGCACTTCTAGCTAGCAATGTGGCGATGAGTTTTGGGGCAGATGCTGCGTATTACAACCCAGCTAATATGATGTTTTTAGACCATAGTGGGCACTATGTTGAGGGGACTTTGGGTTGGTTTCATATAGATAGTGTTGGGTATAAAAAAGATGATGGGAGTGTCTATAATTCAAACAACTTTGACACTCTGGCTTCGACTTTTAGCTTTGTCTCTCCAGAGTATTATGAAAATTGGCGATTTGGTCTCGCTCTTGCTGTTCCCGCTGGTGTTGGTATAGGCTGGGACGATAAAGAAGCAGCATTTAGTGCTCATAGATTTAAGCTAAAAGTTATAGAGCTAAACCCGACTATTGCATACCGCGTAAGCGATAACTTCGCCATTGCCGCTGGTGCAAGAGCTGTTTATAGTAAAGGTAGAGTTGCAAATGACTATGGTATAGTTGGCAAACGTGAACTTGAAGGTGATAGCATAGACTACGGATATAACGTCGCTTTAACATATCGACCGATAGAAAATTTAAGTCTAGCTGCAACTTATCGTTCAAAAGTTGATCTGAGTATAAAAGGTGACGCGACTGGGACGTTTATAGATCCAAGGGCAAACTACAGTGGTGCAGCAAATGTAGAGATACCATTACCGGCTCAACTTGTCCTTGCTGCGGGTTATAAATTTAATGACTTAACGCTACTTTTGGCATATGAGCGAACTTACTGGTCTAAATTTAAAGGATATGACTTTGACTATCCAAACGCTACAAATGCTCAATTAACTAACCCTTTATTTGTAGGATTTATGGATAAAGCAACGAATCGTAAATATCAAGATACTAGCACTTACCGTGTTGGTTTGGCATATGAAGTGACTGATAAACTTCGCTTGATGCTAGGGTTTACATACGATGAAGATGCTTCATACGATTCATATAACACTAGTCTTGATCTGCCAAACACCAAATCACGTGCGTATTCTACTGGTTTAAACTATCAAATTTCACCAAATTTAGAGATAGCACTTGGTTATTTGTATCAAAGAAGAGATGCTAAACGTGCAACCTCTGTGCCAAGTGGATATGCTAGGTCTGTGCAGACTATGAATGGTGAATTTGATCGTGCATCGATACAGATCGTAGCAACAAGCATAAAATATAAATTTTAGGTCAGAAAATGCAATACACATACCAAAATCTTTATGAACTCTTAACTCAAATATCTCAAAAATATTCAAGTAGCGTCGCCATCTTTTATGATAAAGATAAGATACGTTATTCCAAGCTAAAGCACGATGTAGATAAAGCCGCTGCATATCTGCAAGCTATTGGCGTGAAATTTGGCGATCGCGTTGGTATGTGTGTGGCAAATTCTCAAGAATTTATAACTGCATATCTAGCTATAACCGCTATCGGTGCGGTCGCTGTGCCGATGAATACTTTTTTAAAATCAGAGGAGATTGAGTATATCATAAACGATAGCAAAGCTCAGGTTCTCATCGCTTCAAGTTCGCTCGCAAAGGAGCTTTTAGATTTAAATAGGCTTAAGGATCTTAAAAAGCTCATTTGGATAGGCAAAATACCGCAGAGTTTGCGTCCAAAAAATACTGGTGCTAAAGATGAAATTTCACAATATAATGGTGGCGAGAGTGTCTATTTGGGTGATGGATATTTAGACGGAATGGAAAATAGATATTTTGATCTAAATGGCGTTGATGATAGAAATATAAATTTTACAGATATGCTTTCTCACAACTATCCATTAAATATCGATAAACAGCCAACCATAAACGATTTAGTGCATATTATCTACACATCAGGCACAACTGGCAAACCAAAGGGTGCGATGATAAGCTATAAAAATATATTTTCAAATTTGCAAGGTGCAAATGATAGATTTCACGTTAGACAAAAGGATAGATTCATCGTATTTTTACCGATGTTTCATAGCTTCACACTTGTGGCGATGGTGCTTTTACCGATGTTTGTTGGTGCATCTATGGTGCTCGTAAAGTCAGTCTTTCCATTTTCAAATGTCTTAAAACAGACACTTTTAAAGCGAGTTACGATATTTTTAGGAATCCCAGCCATTTACATTGCTATTGGCAAGGCTAAAATTCCTTGGTATTTTCGCTGGTTTAACTGTATTCGGCTATTTATCAGCGGTGCGGCACCTTTAGCCCAGCAAACTATTGATGATTTTAGAGTTAAATTTCCACGTGCAAAACTAGTTGAAGGCTATGGGTTAAGTGAATGCTCTCCGATCGTATCGGCAAATTTATTTGAAAAGCAGAAAATTTTAAGCGTTGGTAAGCCGTTTGAAGACTATGAAGTAAAGATAGTAGATGATGAAATGATAGAGCTACCACTAGGCGAGATTGGTGAGATTATTGTCAAAGGTGATTGCGTTATGCAGGGGTATTTGGGGTTAAAAAGTATAACTGATGAGACCATTATAAATGGCTGGTTAAAAACAGGCGATCTTGGCAGAGTAGATAGCGAGGGATTTATCTATATCGTGGATCGCAAAAAAGACCTCATCATATCAAAAGGCATAAATGTCTATCCACGTGAGATAGAAGAGGTGCTTTATAGACTAGAAGAGATAGAAGCTGCTGCAGTCATAGGAGTAAAAGATGAACACGCAGATGAAGAGGTAGTGGCGTTTATCCAGCTTAAAGATGGTATGAGTTTAGATGAAAAGCATGTGCGTAGCTATCTAAAGCAGCATCTTGCAAATTTTAAGCTACCAAAGAGTATATATTTTGCCGAAGAATTACCACGAAATGCTACTGGTAAGGTGCTAAAACGTGTGCTTAAAGAGCAGGTTAAGGGTGCGTTGTAGTGCAGTTTTTACTTGATTTTTTAAGTGCCGATGTCAAAAATAGTAAAATTTATAAGCTTATAAAGTGTAGTGAAGATGAGGCTAAAATCCTACGTCATCTAAGTGTGATTTACGTTGATGGAGTAGTAAGTGTAAGTGCATATGAGCTACTTTGTGGAGTATTTGGTACAAAAGATAGAGCATATCTGATGCATTTAAAAGATGTGAAGTCCTTGCTTGATTATGGTTGGATTACACAAAGTTATGGACTTTTTAAGAGTAGCGACAATAGTGGCAAGTCAAATCAGATAAATCTACTTTCACTTCTTCACGCAGAGATCGCACTTTCATCATCTTTTCTTAAAATTTTAGAAGATGGTAATTTACGTATTGAACTTGATGAGCCAACGCCATACGAAGATCACTTGCAGTATCTAAAAGATCAGTTTTTACGTATTGAGCTTTACGCGAAGCTTTCTATGTTTGTAGGAGATAACAACGATGCTAAAAAACGTCTAAAAATGCAGATAAATGAGCTTGAAGGTTTTATAAAAGAGCGTCTGAATTTAAGCAAAATTACCATAAAAATAGAACAAATTTTTAAAGATAACTCGCTAGATGATAAAGAGCAACTAATATTTCTTGCCCTTTTAAAAGAGGAATACGCAGGAGACTTTGAGAGCGGTAGAGACCTAAACGCCCTTATGAGTCTTATTAGTGATAATGAGATAGAGCGTATTAAAAATCGCTCACTGCTTGAAGAGGGTGCGAGACTTGTTGAAAATAACTTAATTGATTACGATGAGGTGCTAAATGCATTTGGAAACGTGAGCCGAAATTTTTTCATAAATGAGGAAATTTTGCAAAGCATAATGCACCCAAAAAGTGAAAAGGAGAGCAAAAAAATCAAGCTTGAAAGCCTTGTTAAAGAGCAGGAAATTTTTGAGCTGATTGAGCCAAGCGCAAGTCTTGAGGACGTTGTTTTAAGCGATAATACAAAGGAGCTTTTAGATCAAATTTTAAAACAGGTTGATAAAAAAGTTTTATCTCGCTTAAGTAGCTGGGGAATCAAGTCTCGTCGCGGAATAGACGCTAAGATCATATTTTACGGTGAGGCCGGGACTGGCAAAACTATGAGTGCGATGGGTCTTGCAAAGAGCCTTAAAAAGCAGATATTAAGCTTTGACTGCTCTAAAATTTTAAGTAAATATGTCGGTGAGAGTGAGCAAAATGTTCGCAAAATTTTTGATACATATAAAGAAATTTGCACTAAAAGCAAGAGTGAGCCAGTGCTATTACTAAATGAAGCCGATCAGTTTTTAAGCACAAGAGTTGAAAGCAGCAGTGGGTCTGATAAGATGCATAACCAGATGCAAAATATCTTTTTAGAACAGATTGAGCGGTTTGAGGGCGTTTTGATAGCGACTACAAATTTTTTACAAAGCCTTGATAGTGCGTTCTCTCGAAGATTTGATTATAAGATAGAGTTTAAAAAACCCGACTTTAGACAACGCCTTGCTATATGGCGTAAAATTTTGCCTGAGAGTGCAAGTTTTGATGAAAATTTCAGTATTGAGAGACTTGCGGAGTTTAACCTAAGTGGTGCACAGATTGTCTTAGCTCTTAAAAACACAGCTTTAAAAGTTGCTGTGAGAGATGATGCGATATTTACTTATGATGATTTTAAAACGACGATCGAGCGTGAGCTGAGTTCGGCATTTGGCGAAGATAAGAAAGTAGGGCTTTTATAAAAATGGCTTGTCTAGTGGGTATCTTTGAATGATTTTAAAAATTTAAATTTATGGCAGAATATTAAAATTTTGCAAAATATCCAAATTTATCTCACGATATCTTGCTTATCTTTTTACGCTTAATTTAACATTCTAGTTTTTTGAGCTTTTTGCAAGGTAGCTATTAGTAATCACGACCACAGAAAGCAAAACCTTAAACACGTAATGGGTGTTATCTTAACTTGTGATGTAAGCTTTGGCCGGAGATATGGATATTTAAAGTCTTATAATTTGGCACAGAACTTGTTTTTATTAGTTAAATATTAGCATATTTAGCATAACATTCACACTTAGCTTTTATCGATAGCTTTTCAGTGCTATTTTTAAATACCGCACATCTAGCTCCATTTTATTTAAAGTTTTATGAAATTTTTCCTCTTGACTATCTAAATTTATTAAAGTATTATACATTGAGTTAAGTGCGGTCGATGCTATTTCAGGTGCTTGCCAACTAATCTTTCTTGCATTTTTTGTAAAAAATTTCTCATTTTTAACCCAAATCTGTCAAACCACTTTTGAGATCAGAGTCATTTTATGCTTAATCAAAGTGAGTTAAAAAACTATGTTTTTCGCTTTGATTTCTAACGTAAAATTTATCTTTTTATATTATTTGTATCCACACATCAAAAATGAGAGTATCTTGCATTTAAAATGATAGCGATTAAAACTTTATCATTTTTTTACTCTCATTTTAACCACTTTCTAACCATCTTTTTTAAATCAACTTCACATCCCTAATCAGTCCTATAAATTTCCCACAGCCTTGCACTCATGCTTATAAATCCTAGTAGGAGTATTAATTGGATAGAGTTTTAAATTTTATCTGGAAGTGAGTGGGCTAAGTATGACAACGCTTATTCATCATAAATATCAAAGGCTATAGTATGAAGTATAGTGAGTTATTATTAATTATACATATGAAAAGGACTTGGTTTAAATGGCTTTTAAAAGGTTGTAAAAGATAGTGGAAAAAGTGTAAAGCTTTTGTAAAGTAATGTAAATTTGTTAGTTTGATTTTTTATAAAGCTTTACACTAGGCTACACTAAAATTGTTAAGCTAATTTAAAGTGTTAAAGTGTTTGTTGAGTGAACTATTATGATAGTAGTATCGCCCCTATTGCTCCACCTATTATCAGTGGTATATTAAAAAACACAAAAGTCGGCACACAAGTATCATAGATATGATCGTGTTGTCCGTCTGCGTTTAGCCCAGATGTTGGTCCAAGTGTGCTATCACTGGCTGGACTACCTGCATCACCGAGTGCTGCTGCTATGCCTACTAAAAGAATGATCGCCGCAGGAGAGAACCCTAGATTTACAGATAGTGGTACATAGATAGAAGCGATGATAGGTATTGTCCCAAAGCTCGTACCTATACCTATTGTTATAAGCAGTCCGATAAATAACATAAGTAAAGCACCGCCTAACTTACCACCAGCTAAGGCACTAGCTGCAGTTACTAGCTCATTTATGCCGCCACTTTCACGAAGTACCGAGCCAAATCCAGCTGCCACAAGCATTATAAAAGCGATAAAGCCCATCATAGCTAGACCACCATCCATCATTTTATCTACCTTTTTATATTCAATGCCACCAAGAGCTATCATCACAACAAGCCCCAGTAAAGCACCAAGCGGCATAGAACTTGTTAAAATTTGAACTGAAAATGCCACTATAGCACCGCCTAGCACAGCCCATTCCTTACGTGTCATCTTTAAATTTGCAACGTGTTTTAGCTCATCTAACTCTTGTACTTCGTAAGCAGTATCTTTATAGACACGTTTTTTAGCATAAAATACAAAAACAGCAAGTAATAAACCAATAAGCATAGAAAATCCACCTATCCACATAACATTGCCGATATCGCTGATATTTACATTTATGCCATTGTTCTCTAGCTCTTTTTTAAGTATGCTGTGGAATATCAAGCCAAAGCCAACAGATAGCGATACATAAGGGGCTTTTAGTCCAAATGTCAAGGCACACGCAACTGCCCTACGGTCAATACCTATTTTATTCATTAGCACCAAAAGTGGCGGTATAAGGATAGGGATAAATGCGATATGAACTGGGATTAGATTTTGTGATAAACACGCTATGAAAGCTATGCTAAGGATAAAAATTATGCGGTTTGAGCTTAGAGTTTTACTGATGGCGTTTATCAAAATCGCAGTTAAATTTGTATGTGCGATAGCTGTGGCTAAGGCACCAAGCAATATGTAGCTAAGTGATGTTTCAAGATTCCCTTTCATACCTGTGATGAGGGTGGAGGTAGTCTCTGATAGAGCTTTTAAAAAGCCGGTAAGTCCAGCACCAAGTCCGTATTCAAACCCTGCAAATCCGTGCTTATACATTATACCGGCGACAAGTGCGGAGATTAGGATAGATAAAAGTATGTTAAAGCGAAGAAGACAAAGCACAGTCATAACGAGTATGCTAAATACAACAGGGTTAGTTAAAAGCATAGCATTTCCTTATAAATTTATAAAGTGCTATTATACATTTTGCTATCTTAAATTTAGAAAATATTAAATTTAATGAGATAAGAAATTTTTGTTTAGTGAAAATTTGATACAATTATGAAATTAAAATTTTAAAAGGGCAAAATATGAGAAGCAATATAATTAAAAAGGGCTACACACGCACACCGCACCGCTCGCTACTAAGAGCAACCGGACTAAGAGATGAGGACTTTAATAAGCCATTTATCGGCATTGCAAATAGCTTTATAGAGATAATCCCAGGGCACTTTTTCTTAAACAAGTATGCTGAAATTTTAAAAGATGAGATACGCAAAAATGGCTGTGTGCCATTTGAGTTTAACACTATCGGCGTTGATGATGGCATAGCAATGGGGCATGGCGGTATGCTTTATTCTCTACCAAGCCGTGAGATCATTGCAAATTCTATTGAAAGTGTGATGAACGCACATGCACTTGACGCACTTGTGTGTATGCCAAACTGTGATAAGATCGTGCCAGGTATGGTTATGGGAGCGTTACGTGTGAATGTCCCGACTGTATTTGTCAGTGGTGGCCCAATGAAAAAAGGCTACACAAAAAGTGGTGTACCTATAGATCTGGCGACTGCATTTGAGGCAGTGGGTAAATTTGAAACAAAAGAGATAGATGAAGTAGAGTTAAAAGATATAGAGTGTAATGCCTGTCCAAGTGGCGGTAGCTGCTCTGGCATGTTTACCGCAAACTCTATGAATACACTTTGCGAAGCCATGGGTATCGCACTTAGTGGCAACGGCACGATACTAGCACTTACGCCTGAGCGTGAGGAGCTAGTGCGTAAAGCAGGGAGAAGGATATGTGAGATAGCTCTTGACGATCGGTATAAAATCCGCAATATCTTAAACGAAAAAGCTGTAAGAAATGCCCTTGTGGTGGATATGGCAATGGGCGGTAGCTCAAACACCGTGCTACATATGCTGGCCATCGCACGTGAAGCTGGGGTTAGCCTAGAAGTAGGTGAGCTAAATAAAATAAGTCAAAACATCGCTCACATCGCCAAGATCAGCCCAAGTCTACCAAATGTGCATATGGAAGACATCGGTCGTGCAGGTGGCATGAATGCAGTTATAAAAGAGATCTCACGCCATGATAATGGAATGCTAAGCTTAGAAAATTTAACAGTTTCAGGGGAAACACTTAGTGAGCGTGTTTGTGCGAGTGATATAGAAGATGAAAAGATAATACACAAAGTAGAAAATGCTTATTCAAAAGTTGGTGGTTTAGCGATTTTATTTGGCAACTTAGCCGAGCAAGGTTGTGTTATAAAGACAGCCGGTATCGTAGGAGAGCGTAAATTTAGCGGTAAAGCGGTTTGTTTTAACAGTCAAGATGAAGCGATAGAGGGGATTTCTGCTGGTAAAGTTAGCAAGGGTGATGTGGTTGTTATACGTTACGAGGGACCAAAGGGTGGTCCTGGCATGCAAGAGATGTTAAGCCCGACTAGTCTTATCATGGGACGTGGACTTGGTGCTGATGTGGCACTAATTACAGATGGACGTTTTAGTGGTGCAACACGTGGACTAAGTATCGGACATATCAGCCCAGAGGCAGCTGAGGGTGGAATGATAGGGCTTTTGCAAGATGGCGATATAATTGATATAGACGTGGATAGATACGAGATAAACGTGCGTTTAAGCAGTGACGAGATTGCATCTCGCCGTGCAAATTTTAAGCCGATTGAAAAGGAGCTAAATAGCAGATGGCTACGTCAATATCGTCGCCTTGTAACAAACGCAAGTAATGGAGCGATATTAGAGGCGTAAAGCTTATAAATTTGGCGTTATAATAAATTTAATATTAAATTTACTCACTATATGTGATAAAATTAAAAATATAGTTGATTTAAGAGTTGCTTATGCAGACGCTTTTAGTAGTTATCTTGCCGATATTTTGTAAAAGCGAGGAGTTTTAGGAGAAGTTTAACTGGTTGGTTTATTGCATTTTATGCCATCAATGCGACTTTTTAGATAGCTAGTGCCAGGCTTAAAGTGCACTATAACAAAGCCATTTTTATAATGTTTAGTACAATGGTCAATTGTGATAAACATATTTTTTAAATTTGAACCACACAAATTTATCTCATTTTATACTAAGTCGATAGCAGTATTGCTATAGTGGCTGTATTGATGGCATTTCTTGCTATCTTTATAAATATTTTTGTGTGAGTGTCTACTAGGCAATAAATTTTGTTATATCAAACGATAAAAGAGATTACACAAAATCCGCTAATCATAACCATGTGCTGGAATTTGTTTAAAATTTAAATATCTTTTAGTATCGTTTATGTTAGGCGATATCGCTTATTGTTACGGCTTAAACTCTTATCTTTGTGCTAGTAACAATATTACTTGAAATTTAAAGGATTATCTTGGATAAGATTATAGTGTTTTATATTGTTGTTGTCATTTTAGTAGTGATTTTGATAGTTTTAACTTTTATGATATTTGCTTACAAGCGTGATAAATTTGAGTTGCAAAAAGATCTTATACAAACAAGTGGCGAATTAATAAGTTTAAAAAAGCGTGAGAGTGAGCTAGAACATGAGATAAGCGAGCTACGACAAGAGATTGGTGTGGCTAATGAAAGAGCTAAAGGATATGCACAGCAAGGGGAGTTTTGGCGTGAGAGTTTGAATGAACGTGAGAGCGAGATAAGGGCTTTAAACTCGGATAAAAACGCACTTTTGCAAGAGCTTTCGGCACTAAAAAGCACACTGAATGAAAGACAAAAGAGTGAAATAGAAAGAGAGCGAAACTTTACTGAAACACAAAAAAGCCTAAGCATTCAGTTTGAAAATTTGGCAAATAAAATTTTTGATGAGAAAACGAGTGCGTTTAATAAATTTAACCAAAATTCAATAGAACTCCTTTTAAAGCCACTTCGTGAGCAGATAATTAGCTTTCAAAATCGCGTAAATGAGGTGCATAGTGAAAGTTTAAAAAGTGGTGCTAGTCTAAGTGAGCAGATAAAAAACGTCTTAAATGTGGGGTTAAGCATGTCAAATGAAGCCAAAAATCTCACGACCGCACTTAAAGGTAGCAACAAGATCGCTGGAAACTGGGGCGAGGCACAGCTAGAACGTACACTTCAAGCAGCTGGCCTAATAAAAGATGAGCATTACTTCACGCAGCAAAGGTTTAAGGACGATAATGGTTTGTATCTCGTGCCTGATTTTGTCGTAGCTATGCCAGATAACAAGTGCGTCATTATAGATAGCAAGGTATCACTTGTGGCGTATAGCGAGGTGATAGAGGCGGCAAATGTTGGTAGTGAAGCTCTCTTACAAGGTGCGATGAAGTCGCATATAAATTCAATCAAAGCTCACATTGATGGGCTTTCACGCAAGGATTATGCTTCTATTATGGATGGTAGAAGTCCTGACTTTGTGTTGATGTTTATGCCAATAGAGCCAGCTTTTATAGAGGCGATGAAATTTGATGCTACGCTTTTTAACTACGGATACGAACGTAGAGTCGTTTTGGTCTCGCACACAACTCTTATGCCAATTTTACGAACGATAGCAAATTTATGGCGGATAGAGCAAGGTAATGCCAAAGCCTTAGAGATCGCTACTCGTGCAGCAGATATATATAACAAAGTTATAGCCGTTGGCGAAGCTCTTTTAAAACTAGGCGGCACACTAAATACAGCGAGTAATCATTACAATCAAGTCATAACATCGCTTGTTGGTCGACAGGGGCTTGTTGGCAGGGTGGAGAAATTTCGGCAGATTTCAAATAAAGCTATTCAAAATATGCCTGAATTAAATGAGATAAATACCCATTTCGAGACTGAAAAACTAGAAAATTTAATAGAAAAAAATACAGATGATAAATCTTTAGGCGATAAACGGCTTTAAAAGTTTGATAAATTTAAAAGCTCTTGCTTGTAACTACAAATAAAGCTAAGCAAAATGCCATTATACTGATTTTACTTAGCTACACTTGTAACTAAAATAGCAATAAAGCAAACGTAATCTATTTAGCGATTATTTATAAAAATCACACAAATTCTATTGCGTATCGCACTCTTTAAGAAGTTAAGTAAAGCTTATAAATTTATAAGTCAAAAATCGACTAAGTTGGCTTTCACTATTCTTAATTTAATGTTGCACTTTTTCTGTCTCATCTGTTTCATTTAAATTTTCAAAGTATCTTTGCTCGTGTTTTTCAACGTGCTTGATATTTAGATGTACAAATTTATACGCACCATAAAGAGCGATGATCCAAAGTGAGAAGAAAAATATAGCTGATGTCATGGTTGCTCCTTAGTATGAGTGATGATCGTTACGTATCTCATCTTGCGTAATCTTTTTGCTATCAATTGCTCTCCAAACCACGAAAATATAGCTTAAAACTACTGGCACAAGAAGGCTAACATATGCCATAACGTTTAGTGTATATTGACTTGAACTTGCATTTTTTATTGTGAGCGAGCTTTGTAAGTTGCTAAAAGATGGGTAAAAAGCTGTATTATTTAGTCCCGCTAGTAAAAATAACGATGTAACAACAAGTACCACGCCAAGCCCATAAGGAACAACACCGTATATACTCTTACTAAATGCACCACGCACGATACCATAGACAATGACTACTAACCCAGCTATAATCATCAGTCCAATTATAGGCATTTTGACTAAATTTATAAAATACTTATACTCAACAATACTCACAATGCCGTTTTCATCGTATCCAAAGCCATCTTTTGTAAATATCCAGCTCAAAAATATCAGAAAAAATGGTAAAAAGTATATTGTATTTTTTAGGACAGCTTTTCTAGCTTTAGCTCTTATACTATCATCTTGTATATTATTTATAAGATACAAAGCCCCGCCGATACGTGATAAGAAAAATAGTGCTATACCAAGCGGGTAGACGAATGGATTTGCTAATGCTTCAAGCCCACGCCAAGGAGTTTGCCACTGAACGAAGTTGTGATCATTTAATATAAAGTTGCTTCCTGTAAAAAATGTGCTAACCGCCATACCGATTAAAATGACACCAAATGAGCCGTTGATAAAAAGAAAAATTTCATAGGTTTTTGAACCCAAAAAGTTATCCGGTTTCTTGCGGTATTCATAGCTCACGGCTTGGACGATAAAGCAAAAAAGTATCGCGAACCACACCCAATATGCCCCTCCAAAGCTAGTCGCATAAAATAGTGGAAATGCCGCGAAACACGCACCACCAAACATCACAAGCGTGGTAAATGTCAGCTCCCACTTTCGCCCCATAGAATTTATGATCATATCTTTTTCTAACTCAGTTTTAGCTAGTGAAAATAACAGCGTCTGACCGCCTTGAACGAACATCATAAATACAAGTAGTCCACCTAGTAAACTAACAATCATCCACCAATAAATTTGTAAAGTCTCAAGTAAAAACATAGCTTAAAATCCTATCTTTATCTGTTTTAGCATTATCTTTACTTCTGCTATTAAAAGTGTAGTAAAAAGTATCGCAAATAGTGCAAATGAAATTTTAATATTTGTATCGGCTAAATTTGTAGCACCCATACCAACTGTCATAAGATCTTGTATAGCCCACGGTTGCCGTCCTACTTCTGCGACTATCCAGCCAGTCTCAGCAGCAATGTAGCCAAGCGGTATAGTAAATACGCATACCCAAAGTAGCTTTTTGAAATTTTCAATATCATTTGCCATACAAAGATAGATAACAATAAAAAATAGTACTATAAAATAGCTGCCGAGTGCAACCATAATGTGAAAACTATAAAACGTTAAAGCTACCGGTGGCACAGCATCGGTAGGCTTTTTGATATGACCATAACCTAAAAAATTTATATTTTCATTAATGAGTTGGCGATTTTTATCCATTGTATCTGTATCACCAATTTTTTGTGCATTTTTATACTCTTTGAGTGCATTGATGGCGATTTTACCCTTTATCATCTTGCTCTCTATGCTCTCTATTCCGTGCTTTTCATTACCATATAAAAGATCATCAATGCCTGCGATAAAGCCGTTTATATCGCGTTTACCAAGTAATGAGAGCATATATGGCACCTCAAAATCTATTAAAAATTGATCTTTACCATCTCCTGGTTGTTTATTTGGATCAAGTAATCCTATAGCGATAAGCCCTTGTCTAGTATCACCCTCATAAAGTCCCTCCATTACTGCAAGCTTCATCGGCTGCACTCTTGTAGTCTGATATGCACTCTCATCGCCACTAAATAATAAAAATAACGATGTAACCAATCCAAAACTAGCTGCAACAATCATGCTTTTCTTTGCCATTATGAGATGACGTCCTTTTAGCATAAACCAAGCAGAAATTCCTATAACAAATAATGCTGAGATGACATAGCCACTCGTAACGGTGTGTAAAAATTTAATAATTCCAACTGGACTAAGAGCAACTTCAAAGAAATTTTCCATTTCCATTCTAGCGGTATCCGGGTTAAATTTCATACCTATTGGATATTGCATCCAGCCGTTTGCGATAAGTATCCAAAGAGCGGATAAATTTGAGCCTATCGCTACAAGCCAAGTTGAAAATAAGTGAAATTTCTTACTAACCTTATCCCAGCCAAAGAACATAATAGCAAAAAATGTACTCTCTAGGAAAAATGCAAGTAATCCTTCTATGGCAAGTGGGGCACCGAATATATCGCCCACAAACCAGCTATAATTTGCCCAGTTTGTGCCAAACTCAAACTCCATAATAATACCAGTTGCTACACCGATAGCAAAATTTATACCAAATAGTTTTAGCCAAAATTTCGTTATCCTTAGCCACTGTTGCGAGCCTGTTTTAACATAAATGCTCTCCATTATCGCAATAATAAAGCTAAGCCCGAGTGTTAGCGGAACAAATAAAAAGTGATATAGTGCGGTTAATGCAAACTGAGCCCTAGACCAATCCACTGAGGATAATTCTGACATTTTATTCCTTTATTAAATTTTTTATCACAAACTCACTTTTCTCTTCGTCGGTACTAAATTTTGTATTTAGCGTCTCATCAAAGAGAAAAATTTTAAGCACACCAAATATTATTAGAAGTTTTATGGTTATGACGAGCCATAGTTTTTTGCCTAGATTCATATTTCTAAAGCCGTCGATGTATAAAATTAATGCATTTTTTAAGTATTTTTGTAACATAATTTTATAAGTCTATAATAAAGAAACTTAAAACTCAATTTCATAAATTTTAATTCCTTACTAAATATTTTAATTGTATAATCGTATCATTAAAAATATAAAATAAAGGAAAAGTCAATGGCCAAACAGACGAAGTATATATTCATAACTGGAGGTGTTTTAAGCTCTCTTGGCAAGGGTATTGCTGCTGCTTCTATCGCTACACTGCTTAAAAATGTAGGACTAAAAGTCAGTATGCTAAAGGCGGATCCATATATAAATGTAGATCCTGGCACGATGAGTCCGCTAGAACACGGAGAGGTCTTTGTTACTGATGACGGTGCTGAGACCGACCTTGATCTGGGGCATTATGAGCGTTTTTTAGATGAGAGATTATCTCAGGATAATAACTTCACGACAGGACGAGTATATAGTGCAGTTATAGAAAAAGAGCGAAGGGGAGATTATCTAGGTAAAACGATACAAGTGATACCGCATATCGTGGGCGAGATAGTTGATCGCATCAAAAAAGCAGGAGATAGCAAAGATATCCTTATCGTTGAGATCGGAGGAACGGTCGGCGATATAGAGGGTTTACCATTTTTAGAAGCCATTAGAGCATTACGAACTGAGGTTGGCAAGAAAAATGCGATGTTTATACATCTAACTCTTGTACCTTATATAAAAGTCGCAGGAGAGCTTAAAACTAAGCCTACCCAGCATAGCGTAGGAGAGCTTCGTCGTATCGGCATAAGTCCAGATATGATAATATGCAGAAGCGAACAACCACTAAACCGTGAACTAAAAGACAAGATCGCTCTAAGTTGTGGTGTGGAGAAAAACTGTGTTATTGAAAGTGCTGATAGTGCGAGTATCTATCAAATTCCGCTATCATTTTTAAAGCAAGATATATTAACGCCGATTGCTGAAAATTTAGAGCTTGGTGAGCTAAAACTAGATATGTCAAAATGGGATAGTCTAGTTAAGCGTATAATCGCTCCGACTAAGGAGACAACTATCGCATTTGTTGGCAAATACGTAGATCTAAAAGAGAGCTACAAAAGCCTAACAGAGAGCATTATCCATGCGGGAGCAAATCTTGATGCTAAAATAAATTTAAAATGGTGTGATAGCGAAAAGATAGAAAGCACAAATGTAGAGGAGTTGCTTAAAGATGTTGATGGTATATTAGTCGCTGGTGGTTTTGGCGAGCGTGGTGTGAATGGTAAAATTTTAGCTATCAAATACGCTCGTGAAAATGATATCCCATATCTTGGTATCTGTCTTGGTATGCAACTAGCTCTTATTGAGTTTGCACGTAATGTTTTAAATTTATCTGACGCAAATTCCGTTGAGTTTAAAGAGGATTGTCAAAACCCTATAATCTATCTAATAGATAGTTTTATTGACGCAAGTGGAAAAAGGCAAATTCGAACACACAAAAGCCCACTTGGTGGGACTATGAGACTAGGTGCTTATGAGTGCGACATCAAAAAAGGCTCATTATTATCTGAAATTTATGGCGGTGCAAAGAGTGTAAAAGAGCGGCATAGGCATAGATATGAGGCAAATCCAAAATACCGAGCTGAATTTGAAAAAAATGGTCTTATCGTAAGTGGCGAGAGTGATGGACTGATAGAAGCGGTTGAGCTAAAGGCTCATAAATTTTTCATAGGAGTGCAGTTTCACCCTGAATTTACATCACGCTTGACAAAGCCAAATCCAACGATACTAGGTTTTGTCCGTGCTAGTTTAGCAAATGCTAAGTAAGGCTAATGTTAGGAATTTATTAGAGCTTAGATTTAGTAAAGACATACATAAAAAGCTTTCTGAAATTCCTACGCCTAACGCTCTTAAAGACACTTTTAAGGGTGCGATTAGAATAAAAGAGGCGATAGAGAAAGACGAACATATAGTCATCGTTGGGGATTATGATGTTGATGGGGTTGTCTCTAGTGTCATTTTGGCTGAATTTTTTGATGATTTAGGCGTGTCAAACTATCAGGTACGAATACCAAATCGATTTAAGGATGGGTACGGATTAAATCCTGACATAATTGATGAGCTTGATAGTGATGTAAGCCTTATAATTACCGTCGATAATGGTATAAGTGCGAATGAAGCAGCACGACTTTGTCGTGAGCGTGGCATAGATCTTATCATCACAGATCATCATATGCCACCAGCTATATTGCCCGATGCGTTTGCTATTATTAATCCAAAGCAGTGTGATTGTCCCTTCCCAAATATTGAAATTTGCGGTGCTGAGGTCGCTTGGTATCTAGTTGGTGCCATAAAAGATGTGTGTGGCTTAAAGTATGATATGAGTAAATTTTTAGAGCTTCTTGCTATAGCGATAATTGCTGATATGATGGAGCTACGTGATATGAATAGAATGCTTGTAAAGCTTGGTGTATCTAAACTAAATAGCTCACGCAGGGCGGCATTTCGTGTGATAAAGGAGTTTTATGGCAAGGATAAATTTGAGTGCGATGATATCAGCTTTTTAATAGCTCCGCTGATAAACTCAGCTGGGCGTATGGATGATGCGATGAACTCATTTTACTTTTTACGCTCCAAAACGATAGACAATGCATACGAATACCTTGATATGATAATAGAATTTAATAACTCACGTAAAGAAGAAGAGAGAGCGTTATTTGAGTGTTCATTAAAAGATGTTAAAGATGATGATGAGATTATCGTTACTTGGGGCGAGCAGTGGCACGAGGGTGTCATCGGTATAGTAGCAAGCCGTCTTGCAAAGCACTTTAAAAAGCCTGCCATTGTCTTTAGTATAGATAGAGGTCGTGCAAAGGGCAGTGCTAGAAGCATTGGTAAGCTAGATATACTTTCGCTTATCGCTGAGCATGAGAGCTTACTAAGTAGCTACGGCGGACATAAGGGTGCGGCTGGACTTGTAATAGACCCTGAAAATCTGCAAAAATTTAAAGATGAGATAAATCGCAGTTGCTTTTTGATGGATCTGCATAAATTTGCTAGTTCTGATGAATTTTTGGGCGATATATCAGCACGTGAGATAGATTACGAATTGCTTGAAATTTTAGAGCATTTTGAGCCTTATGGACAGAAAAATCCACGTCCACTTTTTCGCATAAACGCTTTAAATGTCAAAAACAAAAAGCTTATCGGTAGAGAACAAAACCACCTAAAACTCATACTGCAAAAGGATGAGAAGTGCCTTGAAGCTCTGTTTTTTAACTTCACGCATCAGCCACACATAGGAGAGAATATAGACATCATAGTTTCTGTATCTAAAAACTCATTTCGTGGGCTTGTAACGCCACAACTTTTGATAAAAGAGATAATTAAATAGTCAGAGTGGAAGGTTAAATTTGATAAAATTACGCAATAAATTTGGGGTAGCTCACCCCAAATTTAACTTGATTAAGTTTTTGTATCTGTAAGATACTTTAAATTTATAGCTATGTGCCATTTTTCTAACTCTGCGATTTGTCGCGTTTTAAGATTGCATTTGGCTAATGCTTCTTTGAGAAATTTACTAGCTTTACATTTTTTGCCGTTATAGCTTTTAATCAATACTTAGTTTTTGCTTTTATTCACGACCACTTAAAAGTGGTACAAACAAACACTCATCAAGCCTTGTTTCGCTTATATTGCCGTTTTCATCTTTGTTAAATTTAATGATATATTGTTTATCGTTTTGCTTTATCGGAGCGACTAAGACTCCTCCATTTTTAAGCTGAGAAAAAAGATGTACAGGTGTGCTATCCGCCGCCGCTGAGAGTAGTATACGTTCAAATGGGGCGTAGCTTCTCCATCCGTTATTGCCATCGTCAAATCTCACGTGAATATTTCGAATTTTAAGGCTTTCAAAGCGTTTTTTAGCCTCTATTGCAAGTTTTTCTATACGTTCAACGCTAAAAACTCGCCTTACTAAATTTGCTAAAATCGCTGCTTGATATCCACTACCACAGCCGATTTCTAACGCATTATCGCAACCTTCAATATCTAAGGCTAAAGTCATCTTTGCAACTGTCAAAGGTGAGCTTATCCATTGATTGCCACCGATTGGTTGAGCGTCTAGACGATATGCGTGAGCTCCAATAGGTGTATAAATCTCACGTGGTGTCTCACAAAACGCTCTATATAAAGCAGGTGTAAGTTGCACTACATCAGCTATCTCATCTGCCATTTTTGTACATTTTTCTCTCTCAAGTGCTGTCATATACTTTATAATCCTAAGTCCTGTTTTACTAAATTTATCATCTTGCTATCAAATTTTGTATTTTGCGTTAATTTCCCATTTGGTAGAAAAACACCCGAAACTTCTAGATCAAGTGAGCTTGAAAATGCCACGTAGCAGTTATTTGCGATCGCCAATGCTTTACAAAGCGAGTGATACGCATCCGCCCTTTCTCGCCCCCACATAGCAGGGACAAGCACGACATCGCAACCTTTAAGTCTTGCCCAAAGCTCAGTAAATCTAAGCTCAAAGCAGATTAAAACACCAAGTTTTAAGCCCTTAAACTCAAAAAAATTAATCTTATTTTCTTCGCCTACACTAAATTTTTCTTGCTCTTTATTTGGCAAAAATAGCTTTGATTTTCTTTGTGAATATAGCACGCCAGCTTTACTTATAAGGATAAATTCGTTATACATTTTTGTTAAGCTCTTTTCATCTTTTACGCTATTTAAATGTGTAAATGCTAAAAATTTATCTCTTTCAAGCGTGTTTGCTATCTGCTCTAATAAAATCGCATCAAATCTATAGAGTGCATCGTCCATCATGGTGGCATTTACTCCAGTGAAAGCGCTATCAAAGTCATATCCACTAATGCAAAGTTCACTGGCTAATATTAGCGAGTTTGCAGGAGCCGCGACGATTTGGGAGAGTAAATTTTCTTGTCGCTTCGTTGCGTTTTTGCCACTGACGATGATAGGATATAAAAATAGATCAGAAGTCGTCAAAGCTTATGCTACCCTTTGAGTAGTTTGTAACTTTTGCCTCAAAGAAATTTGACTTTTGGTCGTTAAATTTCGCAAAGTCATCTACCCATTTTATAGGATGAGCCACGTTGTAGCGACGTTTTAAGCCAATAGCCACAAGGCGTTGGTCTATTAGATAGTGGATGTATTGCTCTATTATGTCATCGGTAAAACCCATAATTTGGTTTTGTGTGATATATTGCCCCCATTTTATCTCCAAAGCACCAGCCTTTTGAAACATCTCATAAATTTTTGCCTCTGTCGCTTGAGTAAAAAGGTCTGGACGCTCATTGCGAACAGAGTTTATCATATTTTGAAAAAGCAAAAGGTGGGTTATTTCATCACGCTGGATAAAGCGTATCATCTGAGCTGAACCTAGCATTTTCCCAGCCCTTGCTAAGGCATAAATCGCCGTAAATCCACTGTAAAAATAAATCCCTTCTAAAATTTGATTTGCTACCATTGCAAGAAGTAGCTTCTCATCTGTTACCTCGCCTGCTAACTCTTCATATACACTTGAGATGTAGTCGTTTTTCTCACGCAACACCTCGTCGTGTTTTTCCATCTCGTATATGAGATCAGTATTATCACATATCGCTTCAACCATAACAGCGTAAGACTTTGAGTGGTTTGCCTCTTCGTAGGCTTGACGTGCTAAACAGGCGTTTATCTCAGGTGCCGTTATGTATGGATTGATGTTATCAGCTAGGTTATTCGTCTGAAAACTATCCATTGAGATGAGTTGAGACCAAACAAGGTCATACATACGTTTTTCAGCCTCTGTTAAGTTATATGCATAATCTCTGACATCATCTGTGGTATCTACCTCTTTTGGAAACCAAGTGTTTGCCTCCATTAGATCCCATAGCTTTAACGCCCATTGGTATTTTGCTTTAGTGAAGTTTAAAATCCCGTGTGGATTGCCACCAAATACACGCCTATCGGTAAGTGTCTCGTTTGAGCTTGGGTTGTAAATTCGTTTTCTATTCATATTTTTACCTTTATAAATTTAGAATATTTTAGCTAATGTTTTGTTAGAAAGAATTTAAATTTAAATTTATAGAATTAAGCAAGGATTTTGTAGGATTATCCTAAAGTAAATTTAAATAATTAAGTAAAAAGTGAGTGGGTCTTAAATTTTGATATATTTAAGCTATTTGACCGATTTTCATAGAGTAGTTTTTAGAATTTCCGGTCAGACTGACAAATTCATTTATAGTTACACAAGCTGACAAGAGTACAGTGCAAGTAGCTTCGTTGAGTTTGTGATTATTTTTATAAGCGTTTTTGTCGCACTTTTAACTAGTGATTATATCTACTATGCTAAGCACCTTATTTTACTATCTTGGTACATATTCTAACACATTGCAAGCACGTTTGCTGCCAAATTTGCAAGCCTTATTTAGTCTTTCAGCAGATTTTTCAAAGCTAAACTCGGCTCCTTCACCTTTTAGATAAAATACCGACGCTTCGTAGCAGCTCTCAGCACTTCCTTTATCACAAGTGGCGTTAAATACTTCGAAAGCCTTGATAAGATCTTTATATCCGTCATAGCCTTTGGCGTAATAATCACCCAAATAATAGCACTTTAATAGGTCGCCTTTGTTGCACTCTTTTTGTAAATTTGTTAAAAATTTCTCACACGATGCTGCTTCACCTTTAGTTATACAGCCACGCATATCGTCATTTGATGAGCCAAATACTGCCATACAAACGGCTAGAAAAGTTAAAATTTTTCTCACTCTTTCTCCTTAAAATTTAATTTATAAACGCCATTTTTGATCTTTTTTATGGCTTTTGCACTCTTTAGCAATTTTATAGTACTGATAGCGGTCGGTTTGCTGACATTTAATATCTCACATATCTCACACACACTTAAATTTACAAACCCATCCGAGTTTGCTCGCTTAATAAGTAACGTGATAACGTCAAGCTTTTTCTCACCTAAAATCGCACCAAGTATCGCCGTCTCTTGCTCGTTCAAAATATGCTCCATATTGCAAAAAGCCAAGTTAAAACGGCTATACTTATACTAATAAACACCGCTGCACTTCCAGCATCCTTTGCTACTTTTGCGAGTGGGCAAATCTCACTTGTTACCAGATCAACTACACGCTCGATAGCAGAATTTATGCACTCGGCAAATAGCACAAATAATAGCGATACAATCGTACTAAGTCGCATAAACGCTTCAAACGGCAATGCAAATGACACTGCTATAAGCATGACTATTAAACAAAGCTCTATCTTAAATGCATTTTCGTTTTTATAAATTTCAGCAAGTCCTTCAAGTGCGTAGCGAGTATTTTTGAAAAAGTTATATTTTGGTTGATTTCGCATATTTTATCCATTAAATTTTTGCATAAAATATAGCATTTAAATGCTTAAAAAGCATACTTTAATTTAAGTTTATATTTTATATTTAATTTATTTTTATAAAAATATGAGTATATTAGCCAAACAAACGATCTTTTTAAAGTAGATTCTATGCGTGGCGTGTTCAAGAAATTTGGACAATAATGACCTTTTTGCTATCGCAAAGCTACCAAAGACATACAAACCACTTTTAACACAAGGTAGTGCTAAAGATTTGGTTATTAAATTTATAATGCAAGTTAGCAATAGCTCAAATATCACACTAAAAGTTGATAA
>NZ_JAGSSY010000004.1:160351-171398 GCF_018145655.1 Campylobacter anatolicus | reverse complement strand
CTTTTATGGCTTGGTTTTGAGAAGCGAGAGTGGCATCACAATGGGCTAGATTTGCTTTTAAAGTAGCCTTATCGGTCGTTAGCTCCTCCGCTTTTTTAGTTAGATCTTCATTGCTTTTTTCTAAAATCTCATTTGCCACCGCAAGAGAGCTTATTTTTATTCCTGCACCGATTAATGATATGGTTAAAAATCCGCATGCACCGATAGCATATAAAAAAGGCTTGCTAAAGATACTCATTTATATGCCTTTGTTATTTACGATAACAACTTTAAAATCGTTATCGCGGGTTAAATTTATAAGCTCTTTTAACTTGTCTCTGCTTTTTAAAATACCTACTTCGTTATATTCTGTGCCTATTAAAATACAGCCTAGCGTATCCTTTGGATAGTTGCCGCCGTGTATTAGAATACGGCGTTTTTTACTTACCGACTCATTAAAAAGCAGCGGTAGCTCTCTTTGAAAGTCCGGGCTAAAAGACCATGTAGCCGTATATGTTCCTGCAGATATTCTTTTATCTTGATTTGGCGTAGTTGTATCCTGACCTGCCTGCTCAAGAGTATAACCGCTTAACAAAACTTCACTACCTTGCATAAGTTTAAACTCACCGATCGTGCCGTCATTTATATTTTTAAAGCACTTAATCGTTAGCTTCATCTTCTTTACTTTCGTTCGTTTCTTCTCTCTCGTCTGCAACGGGGGTAAAATCTATCATCCCCTCGTTTAAATATACGCTCGCCTCTTCATCGCTAAGCCGTACGCTCTCGCCCTCTTTTACAAAGCTGCCTTTTATGCAGATGTTTTTAGTCGCGATATACTCCATTTTTGCCATTTAAGCTTGTTTCATATAGCTAACCCATTTTTTGATGACTATCTCGTAATCAACATATAGGTCAAAGACGTATTTTAGTGCACGCTCCTCCGCGTCATACCATCTGTTGCGGCGAATATCAAGCACCGTGCCTAAAACTAAATTTTTAAGCGGAGTAGCCAGATACTCTCCTTTTGGCATTAAAGGCGTTACCTCAAGCGGTACTCCTAAAATTTTATCCGCTCCGCCTTGTATTAGATACGTCGGAGAATTTAACGCGGCAAGTTCTTTGTTATACTCCTGTGCGTCAGCCGGGCTGATAAGGATCACCGCTTGGCTTAAAATATCAGGGTGTAAAGAAGCTACAAGCGCGATTAGTCTATCTTTTATCGTTTGACGCATAGGTTAGTTTTGTGGCCTTGCTAGAGTCTTTTGCTACGGCAACCCAACCCTTATGAAGAGTCTTAAAGCTGCCGTCATACGTATCGCTTTCTCCGATAAAGCCAAACAGCGCAAGATCGTTACCAAAAGCCTTTGCAAAGCTCTCAAACGTCTCGCTTTCAAATTTAGGGTTTGATTTGTTGTCCTCTAGCACATCTTGAAGTATGCGAGCAAAGAGCTGAACGCTTTTTGCGTCAAGCTTTGTGCCGACTTTATTAAGTGCGACCCTTTGGTTATCGTTTGGTTTATCTCCGCTTGACACACGCACTAAAATACCATTAGCTACATCCCATGCGTCAAGCTCTTTGGTTAATCTACCCATCTTTTCGGTGTGAATTTTTTGCAAAAAGCCGTTATTTTGCTTGATAACATCGACAAAGTTATGCACTTGCTCGGGCGTAAGTGCACCTGAAAGCGTAACGTTAGTCGCATTCATACTCGTTTTTAAGATCTCATTTAGTGCGTTCATTATAGTATTCCTTTGCTTGGTGAATTTTCTTGTTTTTTGATCGTCTCGTCTTGTTTTGATTTGCTAAGCTCACACGTGATCGCCTCAAGCTTTGCGGTTAGTTCGCCTACTGATTTTTCAAGTGCCTCAAGCTTTGCCTCGCTTGTGCTTATGCCCGCTTTTACAAGCTCCTCTACCTTGTTTTCATCCATTGTCTCTCCTTTGTTTTTTGAAGTTTATTTTTTTAAATTTTCGCTTGAGCCGAAAAACTCTTTTAGCACGGCCATTACGCCGCCTTTGGTGGTGTCGGGCTCGGCACTTTTTATAATGCCGCTTCCATACATTGATAAGCCCGTTATTGCTCCGTTTTTTACCATCTGTTTTAGATCTTCATCTTCTAGCTTTATGCCGACCGCCCATGCTCCGATCTCGCTAAAAAACTCATCTTTGCTTTTTACTATCCAGCTTTCGCAGATATAGGCATTTGTGATGTTAAAATCGTGATTTACGTCAACGCAGTATCCAAGATCCGCTCTTTTCATAAAGTTATAAGCGGCTTTTTTTATCTCGTTTGCATTTGCACAATCTCCTTGCGTATCGACTTCGTCAGGCACATACACGATCCCGTAAACTACGCCTTGCTCATCATCGCTCTTTTTAAAATCGACTCGTAAAAGCTCGTTAAAATTCTCATTTTTGTAAATGATCTTTTTATTGTTCACTCCCGCACTAACAAGCGAGATTAGTTTTATTTGCATATTTGTGATCTCTTTACTCATCTATTACGCTCCTTTAAAATATTGCGTGCATTTTGGCAAAAAATAAAATTTTAAAAAACCTAGATATGACATATATGTCGTATCTAGCTAGAAAACAAAAAATTTTTATCATAAAATGGCGTTTTTGAAATAAATGTTTTAGGATATATATGCAAGTAATTTTTAAAAGCGTAAGCGATAGTGTTCAATTAACCGATGAGAGCAAAGACGGCGGCGGACTTGTCGAGCCGTTTTTCGGCTTTGATATGATGCTTGATCTGTTTTATGTAAATACCTATCATCGTCGCGCCATACAGCTAAAAGCTTCTCTTCTTTCAAATATACAGGACGGATCAAAGCTTGAAAGGCAAGGCATGACGCCAAAAGATTTTTTATACGCTTTTATACTAAATCTTGAAATTTTCGGTAACGCCTTTATGGAGATCGCCGGTAAAAACATCTATTTTTTACCTAGTATCGAAGGGCGCGTAAATGAAAATAGAGAGGTTTTTCAACTAAAAGACGGCCGTAAAATAGTGCTAAACGCAAGACATCTATATTACTATTCGTCGCGCAGTAGGTATTACGGCGAGCCCGATTACTTAGGCACTCTTTTACCGCTTTTAACCAATCAAAAAGCCGACAGCTTTAATAACGCTTTTTTTGATAATTCCGCACGTGCGGATACTGCGGTTATATTTGAAAACTCAGAACCCGATGAGATGCAGCTAAACGCCTTTAAAGAGTTTTTCGGCTCAAATTTCAGGGGTACAAACAACGCTCATAAAACGCTTATATTAACCGCAAATGGAGAAAACGCAAAGGTTCGCATCGAAGATCTAAGCAAGGTGCAAGATATTAGCTTTGAAAAGCTTAAAAATTTAAACCGAGACGAGATCATCACCGCTCACGGAGTGCCGCCAAGAATGATGGGCGTAATAAGCTCGGGGCAACTTGGCGGCGGAAGTGAAGTTATAGGACAGCTTCATAGCTTTAACGAGCTAACTATCATACCAAAGCAAGAGCAAATAGAGTGGTTTTGATAGCATCGGCTTTCCTATAAAGCTAAAACCTCTTGACGTAAGCAGCTTTAAAGACGACGGAGAGCTGGTAACTTCACTGGCACAAAGCGGTATTTTAAGCCTAACCGAAGCACGCGGAATATTAGGCTATGCAAAATAAAGCGTTTTAAGACGTTTTGGCATTAAGGACGATAAAAGATATTAATAAAATATTCTCGTCGTTTTTGAAGCCGTTTTGAAGATGGTTTTAAATACAAGTAAAGGAGTAAAAACAATATGGATGAAATTTTAACCGAAATTCGCAGATATAATAAACTTAAAATGATAACCGATGATGAGATTATCCCGTATGTCGAGATGACCGATTTTGAGATAGCAAAATTTAGCGTGGATTTTAAAAACCTGCTAAAAGCGAGGGTATTTTACACCATCGTGCTTTTAGGGCAAAAGCTTTGGCTAAAAATTCAGCAACGAGCAAACGAATACGACGAAAGCTTAGATACCTTTAAAGACGTTAAACAGTGGGAGGAGTATTGGATGGATAAATTTTATAAGCTTATTACAAAGAAAAATACCGGCGGATATTTTTACGCCGCAGTTTAAGGAGAGAGTATGGAAGTAGAAAATATCACAACCGAAAAGCAGCTATTGGCCCTTTGTGAGAGCCTAGTTTTAAAACATGACGATGATTTTAAGCTATTTATATCCGAACGAAACGTGCTTAATCACGTAGAGTATAAAGCCGTTTTAACCGTTATCGTGCCCATAGCAAGCGGTGAGGCGGTATTAAAAGAGCTTATGAGCTTAACTCCACTTTTAAATTTTAAATCATCAAGCGTGGACGCCACCGATGAGAGGGGCGTAGATATATTAAATTTTGATTTTACACTTTGCTATTTTAACTCCGTTTGCATGGATGAGTGATGGCATACTCAAAACAAAACAAAGAACTTATTTTAAATTTACTAGCTAGCGGCTACTCCGCCGTAGAAATTTCAAAAGAATACGGCATAAACGGTGCTACTCTCTCGCGTTGGAAAAAAGAGCTAAAAAGCGACGACGCTCCTACGATCCAAAATTTAAAGGCTCAGATCGCAGCGCTTAGCAAGGGTAAAAGCAGCTATAGCAAAGCCAAACAAATCGCCATGCTTAGTGCATCTCTTTCAAGGCTTGAAGTCGTAAAAGCAAAAGAGCAAAAGGTAAAAAATAAGAAAAAGCCGGCAATTTTGATGAACTCGGACTATGAGAGCCTAAAGCAAATCGTGCTAAACAAAGGTGGACTTTATGGGTATCAAAAGGATTTTATAAACGATACCTCGCAGTTTCGCATCGTGCTAAAATCTCGTCAAATAGGCTTTTCATACGCTTCAAGCCTCGATGCGTTACTTGGAGCCGTCGCGGGACGTAATCAGCTATTTTTAAGTGCAAACGAGGAGCAGGCTAGAATTTTAATGAACTATCTTGACGGCTGGGCGGCGAAATTTAACATAGCTTTTGCTAAAAACAGCGAATATGAAAAAAGCCTTGATAACGGTGCGGTTATCCGCGTAATGGCTCATAACTTTAGAACTGTGCAGGGTTTTACCGGCGATATTTGGATGGACGAGTTTGCATGGTATCCAAACCAAAAGCGTATCTGGCACGCATTCGTCCCAAGTATCGGAGCTAGCCGGTAGGCTAACCATACTTTCGACGCCGTTTGAAGAGCATAGTCTTTTTCACGAGCTTTTTAGCGACGAGGTAAAATACTATATGTTCTCTCGCCACCGAGTAGATATTTATAGAGCAATAGAGGACGGACTAAATTTTGATCTTGAGACGATGCGGGATTTGTTTGACGCCGATACTTGGGCGAGTGCCTACGAGTGTCAGTTTATCGACGATGAAAACGTGCTTTTAAGCGTCGAGCTTATAAAAAGCTGCGTGGGCGACTACCGCGTAACCTTGCCATCTAAAAATACTCCGCAATACGCAGGATTTGACGTGGGACGCACAAAGGATAGAAGTGCTCACATAGCCGTTTTTGATGAAAATGGCGTAAAAAAGCTAAGTGTGTTTGACGTGATCGCCAAAGCAAGCTTTAAGGCACAAGAAAATCTACTCATCGACTTTTTGCGTCTTAATCCTTTGGCTATGCAAAAGATAGACAAGACGGGTATAGGCATGAGCGTAGCCGAAAAGGTAAAAAGACGCTTTCCGTCACGTACGCAGGGAGTGTATTTTACGGCTATTTCAAAAGAAGCTATGGCTCTAAATTTAAAAAAGCACTTTGAGGATAAAAGCATAATCATACCAAACGATCCCTCTCTCATCGCCGATCTTCACGCTATCAAGCGAAAAGCAGAGGCAAAAAGCTTCACATACGATAGCGACCGAAACGAGCACGACCACGCGGATAGGTTTTGGGCTTTAGTGCTTGCATTAAGCTATTTTGAAAAGGTTAGGGATAAGAGAGGAAAGGCGTATATTATTAAATAAAATTAGAAACTACCCAATAGCTTATCTTTTTCAGATAAAAATTTAATTGTTTTACTTTCTATTTCTTTCATATCTAAAACTGGTGCTATAACATCATCTATTGATGTTATAATAACTTGTAGCCCTTGATTAGATAGTTTTTTAATGGCCTCAAATGTTCCTTTTTGCCATTCGTTCTTGTCGCCGTCAAACGGGCTATCAAATGCTAAAAAATGAAAGAAATTATCATTTTTGTACATTTCTAAAAGTGCTGCAGAAAAAATAAAACATAGTAATTTTTTTATAGTTTTGCCTTTTTCTAAGTCATTATCAAAGCCTTTTTCTCCTGCTATTTTTAAATCAAATTCTATGTTATCTTCCTTGTTAAACCCGACCGAAAAAGCAGCATCTTTACCAAATACGATAGCACTATATTCACTTATTTTTTCTTGTATTTGTTTTATAAAAGAGGTTTTTACAAGCTCTTTATTCCTTTCAATCACAAGATTTAGGCTATTCTTTTGTGAAACTATTTCTGCTTTTTTATTGTCGATAAGATTAAATTTATTTAGTCTGTTGTTATGTAAACCAATCTCTATTTTTAGATTTGTTATCTCTTCTTGAAGTTTTTTAAATTTATCCATGCTGTCTGTATTTTCTAGGACGGATAAAATTTGCATTCTTTTCTTGTTAAGCTCCATTAGGCTAGAATCTATATGTTCCAAATCTTTTTCAAATTTTATTTTATTTTCACTAAAGGTTTTTGCTCTTTCTTCTGCTAGCTGTTTATTAAAATCTATGACATTTTGATAGTTTTTTCTTAGCTCCTTAGGAAACAATACTTCCATTTCTTTAAAGAGAGCCTCCAAATCATCTTCCTTAATGACTATATCCTGCTTTATAAATTCATCTATATAGGCAATCTCTCTCATAATAGAGTTTCGCCTTTTATTTAATACAGACGTGTCTGTTTCTATCTTGTCCACAAGCTCTTTGCTAATATTTTTTTCAGATAGATAAAAATCAAATTTCTCATACATCCCGTCCTTTTCTTTTAGGCGTCGTTCATATATTACTAGCTCTGCTTCAATCTGCTCTTTAGTTGTATAGTCCCCTAAATCTTCCTCGAGTAAAATTATTTCTTGCTCTGTTTTTTTTATATCATTTTCTATGTCATATTTTTCTTTTATGTTTTTGCCTTCTATAGAAAGCAAATTAGCAACGATTGGCTTAAAATTTATATCTTTGTCTTTTAAAAATTTATTGAGCCTAAAAATATCGCTTTGGTTATCCTGATCTCTTAAAAAATATGACAAGTATCTTCTGAAGTTATCAACTTTAAAATTCAATATAGAGTCTAGATACTCTTTGATAGTATTTATACCGCCTATTTTGTCAAAATTATCACAGTCTGATAAAAGCTCGGGGGCCTGCGTTATTTTTATGCCTATATTAGCCCTACCTTGCGTAGGTCGTTTTATGGTTATATAGCAATCTTTAGATTTTAATTCCAAATAGAAAATGAAATTTCTAAAATTTTCTCTATCGAATACGCCTTTATCCTTTTTTAATAAACAAAAGTCTATTAAAGCAAATAGCGTACTTTTACCTACACTATGATCGCCGCTTAATATAAAATTCATATCATCGTTAAATATTATCGGCTTAAAAATTTCACTATTTGCATAAATTTTAGATAGTTTCATGCTTTACCCTTATGAGTTCATCATACTCTTTAATATACTCAATTTGTCCTAAAATAAATAGAAAATTTAAAGCACACGTAAAATCTGCTTGCTGAATATTGTTTTGCCTTTTTATCTCTTTGTATATAAGACCTAGTTTTGTTCCATACTGCGTATTTAGTCTTTTTAATATTTCTTTTGCTACAACTAGCACACTTCTTTTTATATCTTTACTTCTATGCGTCTTTATATATCTAGTTTCCATTTTTTTCACCGATATAGCAGTATCTATATAAATAAAATATAATAAGCTGCATTACGTCTTTAATGTCATTATCATCTATACTTGATGTGTGCTCTTGTATAATCTGATTAAAAATATCGGGATTTAATCTATTAGAGTTTCTATTTTTAAAAGAAAAAATACTCATTCTGATACTTTTTGCTGCCTTCTCTATATGCTTTGTTAAATTATTGTCTTTAAAAAAATCGTCTAAAATCGCAAGCTTAGTTTCTTCTTCTTTTATAAATTCTGTATAAAATAGTTCTAGTTCGTTTATTTTGTTTTTAACATCTATATTAATAAAGTTGTCGTCATATTCTATCGCCAAATTGCTTTCAAGCTTACTTAATAACCCTATAATTTCTTTTGCATTGGTCTCGCAAATGTTTGATAATCTCCCTATGTCGATATTTATCTTTATAGTAATACTGTTTATAGTTTGACTGCCTCCTACTACAATATTACTATTTGTATTATTTGAAATATTATTGTCTAACATTATTGTTTATATTCTGATCGCCGTTGATTACGATATTGCTATTTGTGTTATTTAAAATGTTATTATTGCCGACATTTGTTTTAGACGTCTTTTTATATGCTTTATAGGCAACAATAACACCTATTACTGTGGCAACAACACCCACAATCACAACAATATCCATAATTGTAAAATTCATAAAAAGCCTTTAATATTTTTGCGGATTATATATCATTTCCTATAAAATCAAGGTAAAAAATGAGAATTTTTATATTTTTAAATCTGCTTTTAAGGTCTACTTAAAAATAATTTTTATATCTTTTGCTATCTCTTTACCTACGTTTACCGCTAGCTCATTACTTACACGATTTAAACCACCGCTTGCATATATATCCCATGCTTTTATTAGATATGGATTTGCCTTTATGCCGGGATGATTTACCTTTTTACCAAATATTATGCCAGCTTTTTTATTAGCCGGAGGTCGAGAGTTCAAGTCTCTCTCTTGACACCAAATTTTAACTTCAAATTCTTATAAATTTCAGACTTTTATCGTTTTTAAAATTTTATTATTGTGTTATTAAATGTAGTATTTTTATATTATTTATATCTGTTTTGAGATTTAAAAACAAGGGGATAGCTCCCCTTGTTGATTATAGATCGACTCTTATATCGTCATCTATTTGTATAACAACTGTCTTGCCGCCAGACATAGCCGTATAAGATGTATAGCCATCACTTGACTCACCTTTAGTCCAAGTCGAACTACCTCTACCGGT
Organism: Campylobacter anatolicus; assembly: GCF_018145655.1. NCBI lineage: Bacteria > Pseudomonadati > Campylobacterota > Epsilonproteobacteria > Campylobacterales > Campylobacteraceae > Campylobacter > Campylobacter anatolicus. Next base: position 162,238 of record NZ_JAGSSY010000004.1, on the reverse strand, counting down.
TTCAAGTTTAACACTATCACCGACGATTCCATCTTCACTAGTAGATATCTTTAAGATGTTATTATCATCTGTTATATCAAGCACATCTTGAGCACTGATTTTGATAGTATTAGCCTTACCATCAGCAGCTAATGAGATCTCTTCTATATTGTTAACACGATTACTTATATTTGTAAAATCTACAGAGCTTTTCGCTTCATGAAGAACCAAAGTATCGTATCCATCTCCACCATCTATATTGGCTATTGTATCTTTGCTATTATATACAGTTACGGTATCGTTTCCAGCACCAAGATCAATTTTGGTTGATGCTACACCAATACCACCTCTTATACTCAAAGCATCGTCTCCGTCGCCCATATATATCTTGTTACCTAAATTAACACTACCACCGATAATTAATGTATCATTGCCAGCACCGGTATCGATAGTAGAATCTACAACTTGATACTTGATATTTATAGTATCATCTCCAGAGTGAGTGGTTATAGAAGCATTAGCTTGAACAGCACCGTCTATGTTTATAGTATTATTGCCATCGCCTAGATCTGCATTAGCGCCACCACGGAAATTTTCCTTAACATTAAGGACGTCATCGCCAGAGCCAGTGGTTATGGTAGAATTGACAATATAGTTACCCACGCTTATAGTGTTATCACCATCTCCTAGATCTATTCTAGATCCATCTATATTTGTTCTAACACTAAGGATATCATCGCCAGAGCCAGCTTTTACTTCAGCACCAGCTGTAATATATCCATCAATAATTTTTGAATCAGAAGTGCCTACTATTAGTTTATTATTACCTTCGCCTAGATCAACTTTACCCTTACTTAGATTTGTTCCGATAAATACCGTATCATCACCACCATAGGTGTTGATGATTGAAGGCTCTGTACCACTTACATATGTATTAGTAATAATCATATCATTAGCATCGCTTGTTAGATAGCCTTTATCAGCAGATGTAGTCATTTGGATATTTGAACCGCTATGATAGGTATCATACGTTATAGTTCGATCTTTATCAAAGCCTGAATTCATATGTCCACCATCAGAATATACTCTCTCTAGCATAGCGATACCAGATTGAGAGACATTACCAGCTGCATCGACCATGAAAATTTGAGCATTTCCATAAAACGAAGGGTGCCAACTTCCTTTTTCATTTAAATTTAGCGTATATGTGCCATTAGCTTCGCTAGCATCTACCCGAAGTGTTTCGCCCCTATCATTCTTATATGTTAAAAATACCTTAGCACCCTCTTCGCCTTTTAAGGTTATAGTGCTATGCTTGTAGCTTGTGCTATCAACTACTATATCCATATGGCTATCTAGTGTCATACTTACGCTCTTTTCGTTGCTTACAGAAACGCCGTTGTTTTCGATCTTAGCGGTGTATGTATAGCTACCATCAGCAGAGATGTTGTTTGTAAAGTTATACGTAACACCATCAGTTGATGTAAGTGTGCCATCTTGAGTAGATGCTACGACTTTACCATCTGAACCATATACAACTAGATCATATCCGCTAGGTAAAGCAGACGATAATTTTACACTAGCCTCTTGGCTGGCGTCGTTGGTTAAATTTTTAATGGTTGAGCTAGTATCTGTTTCGTCTTTAGTGATGTCGCCAACATATCTGCTTGAATCAAAATCATGACATAGTCCTTTATTTTCAAAATAACTTATCATGCTATCAATTTGTGCTTTATCGTCATCTATAAAGCTCATAGATTCTATCTCAGGAATTACCGCCTCTACTTCTATACTTCCGGTTGCACTCTCACTCTCATTACCAGCCATATCTACTACTGTAGCCGTTACAGATGTTTTACCATCTTTAACTGGAATTTCAATCTCAGTGCCATTAGCTTTAACATTACC